>NZ_JADBQK010000003.1:0-172383 GCF_014895885.1 Enterobacter cloacae complex sp. P17RS | reverse complement strand
ATCCTTCCCCCACCACCATCACTTCCAGCAAAATCCCAAGTCATATTAAAACCAAACACTCAACCGAATCCGCCTCTGTAGGCCTGGTAAGGCGCATCCGCCACCCGGCGACAGACGACTACATTGGCGGCAAACGACGCTTCACCGGCGAACTTTTCACAATCGACGTATTACATTGGGCATGCTCCGCCAGCCCGTCCAGCAGCGCATCCAGTTGTTCTATCGATCGCACCACCAGCCTAATCACAAAGCAGTCTTCCCCGGTCACTTTGTCGCTCTCAATACACTCCGGCATCGCCTGTATGTATTTATCCACCTTATGCAACAGCCCCGGCAAAGGCCGCACGCGTACCAGCGCCTGCAGCGTATACCCCAGCGCCGCGAGATTCACACGTGCGCCATACCCCTGAATCACACCACGCTCTTCCAGCCGCTTCAGACGCTCTGCCGTGCTGGGTGAGGTCAGGCCAATGCGGCCGCTGAGCACCTTCAACGACATGCGCGCATCCTCAACCAGGCAGGCTAAAATTTGCCGATCGATATCATCAATAAGGTATTCCACTCGTTTCACCTAATTTAAAAAAGCAGTTAACACCTTCAACCTTATCTCACCCCTGTAAAACCCAACAGCGATTTTCGACAATAGCGTTATTAATCAGGAGGTGAATGATGCGTGATTTACATAAAGGCGTCTGGCAGATGAGTCTGGCGATGTTAATTTCCGGCTCTATCGGCGCGTTTGTTTTGCTCAGCGGTCTGCCGGTGACGGAAGTGGTGTTCTGGCGCTGCCTTATTGGGGCAATAGCGCTTTTCATTTTTATCCGGGTAAGTCAAAAGCCCTTTAGCCCCCTCACCCGCACCACGCTGCTGCTGGCGATTCTCGGCGGTGTGGCATTAGTGGTGAACTGGCTGCTGCTCTTCGCAGCCTATGAGCGGATCTCTATTGGTCTTTCGACCGTGGTCTATAACACTCAGCCGTTTATGCTGGTCCTGATGGGGATGTTTTTAGGCGAGCGCGTCAGCATGGTGAAATGGGGCTGGCTGTTCCTCGCCTTCGGCGGCGTGGTGATACTGCTCTCCAGCGAGCTGACCGGCACCCACGACACTGAATGGCTGGCGGGTATCGGTCTGGCAATGGCCGCGGCCTTCTTCTACGCGCTGACGGCAATCATTGCGCGCAAACTGAAAACAATCGCACCGCAGCATATTGCCTTTATTCAGGTGCTGACTGGCGTCGTGATGCTTCTGCCGTTTGCCAGCCGGCCGTCATTTTCCGGTGATTTTCCCTGGCCGCTCCTGTTGACGCTCGGCATCGTCCATACCGGCATTATGTACCAGCTGCTCTACAGCGCGATTCAGAAGCTACCTACCCCCATTACCGGCTCCCTGTCGTTTATCTATCCGGTGGTGGCGATCGTTGTCGATAACCTGGTGTTCGGACACTCGCTGAACCTGACGCAGCTGGCGGGCGGCGCGTTGATCCTGTTTGCTGCAGCGGGTAACAACCTGGACTGGGGCGAAAAAAAACCCCGCGAATGCGGGGTTGGTATCAAGACGCTGAATTAGCGACGGGCACGCACAATCTGGTATTTGCGCGTCAGGTACTCCACCGGCGCGCTCCAGATATGCACCAGTCGGGAGAACGGGAACAGCACAAACAGCGTCATCCCCAGCACAAGGTGAACGCGGAAGATAAACGCCACGCCGTCCAGGTGCTCAGACGCTCCGCCGTGGAAGGTCACGACGGACTGCGCCCACCCCACCAGCTTCATCATTTCACTGCCGTCCATATGCTGCGCAGAGAATGGAATAGTCAGCAGACCCAGCGCGCACTGCACCATCAGCAGGGAGAGGATCAGGATGTCCGCTGCAGTGGTGGTGGCACGCACGCGCGGGCTGAACAGACGCCGTTTCAGCAGCAGCAGGCCACCCACCAGGGTCATCACGCCGCAAGCACCGCCGGCGATCATCGCCATCTTCTGCTTCACTTCAATCGGCAGCCACGCTTCGTACATCCAGTGCGGCGTCAGCATCCCAAGGAAGTGACCGGCAAAAATCCCCAAAATACCGATGTGGAACAGGTTAGACGCGACGTGCATCCCTTTGCGATCCAGCATCTGGCTGGAGGCAGCACGCCAGGTGTACTGGCCGTAGTCATAGCGCAGCCAGCTTCCCACCAGGAACACGGTGCCCGCGATATACGGGTAAATGTCAAAGAAGAACATATTCAGGAAGTGCATTAGTGCTGTCCTCCGTTAGAGATATTCAAATATTGCGGAGCCACCGCTCCGGCAAAACGACGCTGATGCGCAGAGATTTCAGACTCGCCACAGTTCTGGTCAGCAAAGAATTTCACCTGCTCTTCTTCCCAGACGGCGTCCAGCGCTTGTGGGGTATCGTCGCGAGCTTCATCCGCGATTTTCTCCGCCACTTTTTCGCTGTCGACCGAGGCGTTCGCCAGCTTCACCAGCAGATCGAACAGTACGGCATAGCGGCTCTCACGCTGCTGTAGACGCGCGCCGAGCAGCGCCAGAATGGGAGCGATGTCCTGCAGACCACCCAGCGCCTCTTCTTTCGGCAGCTGCGCCAGATACTCCAGGTACAGCGGCAGGTGATCCGGCAGCTCGCGGCTGTCGAGTTGCAGGCCGTGCTGTTCGTACTGGGCCATCAGATCCACCATCGCCTGACCACGGTCGCGGGATTCACCGTGAACGTGTTCAAACAGCAGCAGAGACGTCGCACGACCACGGTCAAACAGCTGGCTGTAGTCCGCCTGCGCATCGAGAAGATCGCGCGCCAGCAGGTCGCGGAGGAAAACGCCCAGCTTCTGGGCATCCTCTTTATCCAGGTTTTCAGATGACGCGAGTGCATCAAAGAGTTCCTGTTGATGCTGCGCAAGCGCAGCGTCAGGGTACTCGAGCAGGCGCGAAACAATGACGAGTTCGATCATTGGTGCGGCTCCGTTTTGCTGGTCACATCCATCGCGTCGATGCGGCGGCTGTTGAACAGGTTGAATTTACTGTCTGACCCGTGGCAACCGTCGCCAAAGGTAAAGCCACACCCGCTTTTCTCCGGGAAGGCCTCGCGAGCCAGCTCGCGGTGGCTGCTTGGCACCACGAAACGATCTTCGTAGTTAGCGATTGCCAGATAGCGGTACATCTCCTGCGCCTGCGCTTCGGTCAGGCCGACCTCTTCCAGCGCGCGGGTATCGTTAACGCCGTCAACGGTTTCCGCACGTTTGAAGTGACGCATCGCCAGCATACGTTTCAGCGCCAGCAGCACCGGCTGGGTATCTCCGGCGGTTAGCAGGTTTGCCAGGTACTGAACCGGGATACGCAGGCTTTCCACGTCCGGCAGAATACCATTGCTGCCCAGCTCGCCCGCGTCCGCCGCAGACTGAATCGGAGACAGCGGCGGCACGTACCAGACCATCGGCAGGGTGCGGTATTCCGGGTGCAGCGGCAGGGCCAGCTTCCAGTCCATCGCCATTTTGTACACCGGCGACTGCTGTGCGGCGTCAATCACGCTCTGTGGAATACCGTCCTTCAGGGCCTGCTCAATCACCTTCGGATCGTTCGGATCGAGGAAGACGTCCAGTTGACGCTGATAGAGATCTTTCTCATTCTCGGTGCTTGCGGCATTCTCAATCGCGTCCGCGTCGTACAGCAGCACGCCGAGGTAACGAATACGGCCTACGCAGCTCTCGGAGCAGACGGTCGGCATACCGGCTTCGATACGCGGGTAGCAGAAGATGCACTTCTCAGACTTACCGCTCTTCCAGTTGAAGTAGATTTTTTTGTACGGACAGCCGGTGATGCACATGCGCCAGCCGCGACACTTGTCCTGGTCGATCAGCACGATGCCGTCTTCTTCACGCTTGTAGATGGCACCGCTCGGGCAGGTCGCGACGCACGCCGGGTTCAGGCAGTGTTCGCACAGGCGCGGCAGATACATCATGAAGGTGTTTTCGAACTGGCCGTACATCGCCTTCTGCATGTTCTCGAAGTTCTGGTCTTTGGCGCGCTTTTCGAACTCGCCGCCCAGAATTTCTTCCCAGTTTGGACCGCTGGTAATTTTGTCCATGCGCTGACCAGTGATCAGCGAGCGAGGGCGGGCGATCGGCTGGTGTTTGCTTTCCGGCGCGTTGTGCAGGTTCTGGTAGTCGTAATCAAACGGCTCGTAATAATCCTCAATCCCCGGCAGGTGCGGGTTAGCGAAGATTTTACCCAGCAGCATTGCGCGGTTACCCATGCGCGGCTGCAGCTTGCCGTTGATTTTGCGGATCCAGCCGCCCTTCCACTTCTCCTGGTTTTCCCAGTCGGTCGGGAAACCGGTGCCCGGCTTACTTTCCACGTTGTTGAACCAGGCGTACTCCATACCTTCGCGGCTGGTCCAGACGTTTTTACAGGTCACTGAACAGGTGTGGCAGCCGATGCACTTATCCAGATTCAGCACCATGCCGACTTGTGAACGAATTTTCATTTTACGCTCTCCTGTACCTGGTCATTACCTTCGCCGTCTAACCAGTTAATATTCTTCATCTTACGTACCACCACGAACTCATCGCGGTTCGATCCTACGGTGCCGTAGTAGTTAAAGCCGTAGGCCAGCTGCGCATAGCCACCGATCATGTGGGTCGGCTTCGGCGTAATACGGGTCACGGAGTTGTGAATACCGCCGCGCTGCTCGGTGATCTCTGAACCCGGCAGGTTCACGATACGTTCCTGCGCGTGGTACATCATGGTCATCCCGGCCGGCACGCGCTGGCTCACCACCGCACGCGCCGTCAGGGCGCCGTTGCTGTTGAACACTTCAATCCAGTCGTTATCTTCGATACCCAGATCTTTGGCGTCCGCTTCGCTCATCCAGACAATCGGACCACCGCGCGACAGGGTCAGCATCAGCAGGTTGTCGCTGTAGGTGGAGTGGATACCCCACTTCTGGTGCGGCGTCAGGAAGTTCAGCGCCTTCTCAGGGTTACCGTTCGATTTCGCGCCCATCACCGCTTTCACGGAGCGGGTGTCGATTGGCGGACGGTACACCAGCAGGCTTTCACCGAAGTCGCGCATCCACTGGTGGTCCTGATACAGTGACTGACGACCAGAAAGCGTGCGCCATGGGATCAGCTCGTGAACGTTGGTATAACCAGCGTTATAGGACACGTGCTCATCTTCAAGTCCTGACCAGGTCGGGCTGGAGATAATCTTGCGCGGCTGGGCCTGGATATCGCGGAAGCGGATTTTCTCTTCCTCTTTATTCTTCGCCAGATGCGTGTGGTCGCGACCGGTAAATTCACTCAGGGCCGCCCACGCTTTCACCGCCACGTGGCCGTTGGTTTCCGGTGCCAGGGTCAGGATCATCTCCGCCGCATCAATTGCCGTGTTGAGCATTGGCTGGCCTTTGGCCGGGCCGTCTGCTTTGGTGTAATTGAGCTTGCGCAGCAGGTCCATTTCGCTCTGGGTGTTCCAGGCGATGCCTTTGCCGCCGTTACCGATTTTCTCCATCAGCGGGCCGATGGAGGTAAAGCGCTCGTAAGTTGCCGGGTAATCACGTTCAACCGGAATGATGTGCGGCGCGGTCACGCCCGGGATCAGGTCGCATTCGCCTTTTTTCCAGTCCTTCACGTCAAGCGGCTGCGCCAGTTCGGCAGCGGAGTCGTGCTGAATTGGCAGCGTCACCACGTCGGTCTCTTTGCCCAGGTGACCTACGCAGACTTCGGAGAATTTCTTCGCGATGTCTTTGTAGATATCCCAGTCGCTTTTCGATTCCCACGCCGGGTCAACGGCGGCAGACAGCGGATGAATAAACGGATGCATATCCGAGGTATTCATGTCGTCTTTTTCGTACCAGGTGGCGGTTGGCAGCACGATATCGGAGTACAGGCAGGTGCTGGACAGACGGAAGTCCAGCGTCACCACCAGATCCAGTTTGCCGTCCAGACCGTTGTCTTTCCACTCCACTTCTTCTGGCTTCACGCCGCCCTGCTTGCCGAGGTCTTTACCCTGAATACCGTTCTCGGTGCCCAGCAGGTATTTCAGCATGTACTCGTGGCCTTTACCGGACGAGCCCAGCAGGTTGGAGCGCCAGATGAACAGGTTGCGCGGATGGTTTTTGCCGTTCTCAGGCTGTTCTGCCGCGAAACGAATTGAGCCTTCCTTGAGCGATTTCACGGTGTAATCCACCGGCGACATGCCCGCTTTCTTCGCCTCTTGTGCAATGCGCAGCGGGTTAGTGCCCAGCTGCGGCGCAGACGGCAGCCAGCCCATGCGTTCAGCGCGGACGTTGAAATCAATCAGGTGGCCGCTATAGCGGGATTTATCCGCCATCGGCGACAGCAGTTCCTGCGCGGTAACCGTCTCGTAGCGCCACTGGCTGGAGTGGTTATAGAAGTAGGAGGTGCTGTTCATGTGACGTGCCGGACGCTGCCAGTCAAGGGCAAACGCCAGCGGCTGCCAGCCGGTCTGCGGACGCAGTTTTTCCTGGCCCACGTAGTGCGCCCAGCCGCCGCCGCTCTGCCCGACGCAGCCGCAGAAGATCAGCATGTTGATCAGACCGCGATAGTTCATATCGAGGTGATACCAGTGGTTCAGACCGGCACCCACAATGATCATCGAACGACCGTGGGTCTTGTCGGCGTTTTCCGCAAACTCGCGGGCGATACGAACGATCTGCGCGCGCGGTACGCCGGTGATCTGCTCCGCCCAGGCCGGGGTGTAGGCCTTCACGTCGTCATAGCTGGTTGCGCAGTTTTCGTCGTTCAGACCGCGCTCCAGGCCGTAGTTCGCCATTGTCAGGTCATAGACGGTGGTGACCAGCGCGGTAGAACCGTCGGCCAGCTGCAGGCGCTTAACCGGCAGCTTGTGCATCAGCACGTTTTTCAGTTCAACCTTGTTGAAGTGCTCGGAACCTTCACCGCCAAAGTACGGGAAGCCAACCTCGGCGATCTCGTCCTGGCTGCCCAGCATGCTGAGGCGCAGCTCCGTCTCTTCACCGGTGGTGCTGTTGCGCTGCTCAAGGTTCCACTTGCCCTTCTCGCCCCAGCGGAAGCCGATAGAACCGTTTGGCGCCACCAGCTCGCCGTTGCTGTTATAGGCAACGGTTTTCCACTCAGGGTTGTTTTCCTGGCCCAGCGCGTCCACCAGATCGGCGGCGCGCAGCGTGCGGCCCGCGGCATAGTAGCCCTCACGCTCTTCCAGCATCACCAGCATCGGCATGTCGGTGTAGCGACGCACGTAGTCGGTGAAGTACTGGCTCGGTTTGTCGAGGTGGAATTCGCGCAGCATGACGTGGCCCATCGCCATCGCCATCGCGGCATCGGTACCCTGTTTCGGTGCCAGCCACAGGTCGCACAGCTTGGCGATTTCCGCGTAGTCCGGGGTGACCGCAACGGTTTTGGTCCCTTTGTAGCGGACTTCGGTAAAGAAGTGCGCGTCCGGGGTACGGGTCTGCGGCACGTTAGAGCCCCAGGCGATAATGTAGCTGGAGTTGTACCAGTCGGCGGATTCCGGCACGTCGGTCTGCTCACCCCAGGTCTGCGGAGAGGCAGGCGGCAGGTCACAATACCAGTCGTAGAAGCTCAGGCAGGTCCCGCCGATAAGCGACAGGTAGCGCGCGCCGGAAGCGTAAGAGACCATCGACATCGCCGGGATTGGCGAGAAGCCCGCCACGCGGTCAGGACCGTAGGTTTTTACGGTATAGACGTTGGAAGCGGCAATCAGCTCGTTCACCTCTTTCCAGGAAGAACGAACGAAACCACCGCGACCGCGCGCCTGCTTGAAGCTTTTCGCTTTGTCGGCATCTTCAATGATAGAGGCCCACGCATCAACCGGATCGCTGTGCTGCACTTTCGCTTCACGCCACATTTTCATCAGGCGTTTGCGCATCAGCGGATATTTCAGACGGTTGGCGCTGTAGAGATACCAGGAGTAGCTGGCCCCGCGCGGGCAGCCGCGCGGTTCATGGTTTGGCATATCCGGACGGGTGCGCGGATAGTCGGTCTGCTGCATTTCCCAGGTCACCAGACCGTTTTTAACGAAAATCTTCCAGCTACATGAGCCAGTGCAGTTTACGCCGTGGGTAGAACGGACGACTTTGTCATGCTGCCAGCGCTGGCGGTAACCGTCTTCCCAGTCCCGGTTGGTATCCAGAACCTGGCCGTGCCCATCGGCAAAAGTTTCACCCTTCTGTTTGAAGTAGCGAAACCGGTCCAAAAATTTGCTCATCGGGTATCTCCTGTATGGAGCCTGTGGCTCTCTAAATCGACATTGCTGATTTGCAGCGAAGGTAACGCCCTGAAAGAGGGGGAGAATTGATAACGATCAAGACGAAGAGGGACTGTAAAAGGAGGGGTTAGACCAAATACCACCAAAGCGGTATATTTTTAAAACGAATAAATAAATGATTTATAAAGATATTTATTATTCATCGTACAATAACCCCGGCAAAATTTAACATCTCAGGTATTAAGGGGTAGACATACCTGCAAAGCGATGGCGATCACAGTGTTACCCGCAGATGACTGCTGCAAAAGCTTTCAGTATGTTGTAACTATTATTCAGTCGAAAAAAAACGCGGCACGAAGGCCGCGTTAACGGATAATCACACTTACTTATTTTTCTTGGTATTACGGCCATATACCAGCCACGTAATCACGACGCAGGCGATATAGAAGACGAGGAAGACTTTCATGGCGCCAGCCGGAGAGCCGGTCAGGTCAAGCGAGATGCCGAACGCTTTCGGAATAAAGAAGCCGCCAATTGCGCCAATAGCCGAGATAAAGCCCAGGGCCGCAGCCGTATCCGTCGCCGCTTCACGCATGGCCTGCTCTTCGCTTCCGCCCTGCGCTTTCACGCGATCCATCGTCAGCTTGCGGAAGATCACGGAGATCATCTGGAAGGTGGAAGCACTCCCCAACCCGGCCGTCAGGAACAGCACCATAAACACGCCGAAGAAGGCAAAGAAGTTACCGCCCTGCCCGTCAGAAGGCAGCGTCAGGAACAGCAGCGCGCAGAAGACTGCCATCACAATAAAGTTCACCAGCGTAACGCGAGTCCCGCCCAGACGGTCGGAGATCATGCCGCCCAGCGAACGCGCCAGTGCGCCAATGAACGGACCGAAGAAGGCGAATTGCAGGATCTGCACGTCCGGGAACTGGGTTTTCGACAGCATGGCAAAGCCCGCTGAGAAGCCGATAAACGAACCGAAGGTAGCCAGATACAGCAGCGCCATCACCCACAGGTGTCCACGTTTCAGCACCGGAAGCTGCTCGCTCAGGGATGCTTTCGACGCGCTCAGATCGTTCATAAAGAACCACGCAGCGAGGGTGAACACCACCAGGAACGGAACCCAAATCCAGGCCGCGTTCTGCAGGTAGAGGGAAGAACCATCCGCCTGCTCAACGCCGCCGCCACCGAAGGCGGCAAAAATAGAAACAGAGATCGCCAGCGGCGCAATCAACTGCATCACGCTTACGCCCATGTTGCCCAGACCGCCGTTAATTCCCAGCGCGCCGCCCTGTTTCGCTTTCGGGAAGAAGAAGCTGATGTTCGCCATGCTGGAGGCGAAGTTAGCGCCGGCGAAACCGCACAGCAGGGAGATAATCACGAACACGCTGAACGGCGTGGAGGTATCCTGCACCGCGAAGCCTAGCCACACGCAAGGGACGATCATGATGCCCGTACTGAACGCCGTCCAGCGACGGCCTCCGAATACCGGGACCATAAACGCGTAAGGGACACGCAGCAGCGCGCCAGACAGCGACGGCAATGCGGTAAGCATAAACAGCTGATCGGTCGTGAACGTAAACCCTACTTTCGGCAGGTTTACCGCGACCGCGCTAAACAACATCCATACGCAAAACGCTAAAAGCAGACACGGAACGGAAATCCACAGATTCCGGCTTGCTACACGATGGCCGCGCTGTTGCCAGAACGCCGGATCCTCTGGACGCCAGTCTGTAATAACGGCACCATTTTCCCTTTCGGGAGCGGATGAGTGACTCATAGACACCTCTGATTCTCGAATGATGCTGCAAACATTAGGGTTTTAGGGCGGCGGTAAGTTGATATAAATCAAAGGAAAAGTGCGGGGATTTGCGGCGCAAAAAAAGGGGTTATCCTTAGTGAGTAGGATAATTCGGTAAAAAAGACGTGGTTTTTCACTGCACTGAAGGTTCCTTGCTACCACCGCTTCTTCACCTATACTCCGTTGGCAATTTAGGGGTAATCCTTTATTGGTATGGGTATACTCAAGGGTATGCACCAGAATAGCGCCATTCCTGCAAGCAGGCCACGTCAGGAGCCCGGCAACTCTATGTTAAAAAGATGTTTATCACCGCTGACTCTCGTCAATCAGCTAGCCCTGATTGTTTTGCTGTCTACCGCCCTTGGCGTGGCCGGCATGGCGATTTCCGGCTGGCTGGTACAAGGGGTACAGGGTAATGCACATGCCATCAACGAGGCAGGTTCTCTACGCATGCAGAGTTATCGTCTGCTGGCGTCGGTCCCCCTGACGCAGGACGATCGGCCCTTAATTGATGAAATGGAGCGCACGGCCTTCAGCCCCGAACTGGAAAACGCCGCCATCCGCGCCGGCCAGCAGTCCCAGCTTAAAGCCCTGCAGGGCTACTGGCACACCCAGCTGGAACCCGGTCTGAAACAGGCGCGCAGCACCGAAACCGTTGCGCAGGACGTAGCGGGTTTCGTCTCCCGCATTGACGCGCTGGTCTCCTCTTTCGACCAAACCACCGAATTACGCATCGACCGGGTGGTAATGATACACCGTGCCATGGCACTGTTTATGGGCCTGCTGCTGATCTTCACCATTATCTGGCTCCGGGCGCGGCTGCTGAATCCCTGGAAACAGCTGCTGGCGATGGCGCGCGCCGTAACGAACAGAGATTTTACCCAGCGCACGCACATCAGCGGCCGCAACGAGATGGCCATGCTCGGCCAGGCGCTGAACACCATGTCGGCGGAGCTCTCCGAAAGCTACGCGGTGCTGGAACAGCGCGTGCAGGAAAAAACCGCCGGGCTGGAGCAGAAAAATGAGATCCTCTCCTTCCTGTGGCAAGCCAACCGTCGGCTGCACATGCAGGTGCCGCTATGTGAACGCCTTTCGCCGGTGCTGAACGGCCTGCAAAATCTGACTCTGCTGCATGACCTGGAGCTGCGGGTTTACGATGTGGAAGATGAAGATAATCATCAGGAGTTTACCTGTCAGTCCGACATGTCCTGCGATGATAAAGGCTGCCACCTGTGCCCGCGCGGCCTGCCGCTGCAGGCTTCTGGCGGCACTACCCTGAAGTGGCGGCTGACGGACAGCCACACCCAGTACGGTATTCTGCTGGCCACCCTGCCAGCCGGACGTCATCTGAGCCACGACCAGCAGCAGCTGGTGGACACCCTGGTTGAACAGCTAACGGCCACGCTGGCGCTCGACAGGCACCAGGAAAAACAGCAGCAGCTGATCGTCATGGAAGAGCGCGCGACCATCGCCCGCGAGCTCCACGACTCTATCGCCCAGTCGCTCTCCTGTATGAAAATGCAGGTGAGCTGCCTGCAGATGCAGGACGCGGAAATGCCGGAAAGCAACAAACAGCTGCTGAGCCAGATCCGCAACGAGCTGAACACCTCCTGGGTACAGCTGCGCGAGCTGCTGACCACCTTCCGCCTGCAGCTGACCGAGCCGGGGCTGCGCCCGGCGCTGGAATCCAGTTGCCAGGAATTTAGCGCCCGGCTTGGCTTCCCGGTGAAGCTGGATTACCAGCTGCCGCCGCGGTTTGTCCCTTCTCATCAGGCGATTCATCTGCTGCAGATCGCCCGCGAAGCGCTGAGCAACGTGCTCAAACACGCTGAAGCAACGGCGGTTACGGTTACCGTCAGCCAGCACGCTAATCAGGTCAGGCTGACGGTTCACGACAACGGTCGCGGCGTGCCGGAAAATGCCGAACGCACTAACCACTATGGTTTAATCATTATGCGAGACCGCGCCCAAAGCCTGCGCGGTGATTGCCAGGTTCGACGGAGAGAGACGGGTGGCACGGAAGTTGTGGTCACCTTTATTCCCGAAAAACCGCTTACAACTGCTCAAGGAGAAACCCATGACTAATCAGGAACCGGCATCCATCCTGTTGATCGACGACCATCCGATGCTGCGTACTGGCGTAAAACAGCTGGTCAGCATGGCACCCGACATTACCGTGGTTGGCGAAGCCAGCAACGGTGAACAGGGTATTGAGCTGGCCGAATCCCTCGATCCGGATCTGATCCTGCTCGATCTCAACATGCCCGGCATGAACGGTCTGGAAACCCTCGACAAGTTGCGCGAGAAATCCCTTTCCGGTCGCGTGGTGGTCTTTAGCGTCTCCAACCACGAAGAGGATGTGGTCACGGCGCTGAAGCGCGGCGCGGATGGCTATCTGCTGAAGGATATGGAGCCGGAAGACCTGCTCAAGGCGCTGCAGCAGGCCGCCGCAGGCGAGATGGTGCTGAGCGAGGCCCTGACGCCGGTGCTGGCCGCCAGCCTGCGGGCGAACCGCGCCACCTCTGACCGCGACGTCAGCCAGTTAACGCCGCGCGAACGCGATATTCTGAAGCTGATTGCCCAGGGCCTGCCGAACAAAATGATCGCCCGCCGCCTGGATATCACCGAAAGCACGGTTAAAGTGCACGTGAAGCATATGCTCAAGAAAATGAAGCTAAAATCCCGCGTTGAAGCCGCGGTGTGGGTCCATCAGGAGCGTATTTTTTAAGCATTACTCATCCGGCAGCAGCTTCCAGCGCGGGTCGTCGTCAGGTAATGCGACCAGCGGCTGCACCACAGCGAGCGTGATCTCATTGGATGAGACGCGCTGGCCCTTCGCATCTTCCACTACCGCCGAGAGATGCCAGCGGTTTGTCGCCCCTTCAGCGTCATTCCAGGCAGGCATGATCACGCTCCAGCCGTCGGTGCTGTCACTTTTCCCCGGGGACGTCAGGCTCAATGCCTGGGTATCACCCTGCCAGTGGATCTGACGAATACCGTGAGTGCTGCGAACCTGCAGCTTCAGCATGACGGTTTCGCCTCCTTTGAGATCCCACGGCGGGGTTGCCAGCCAGACGGAGAGCGTTTTACGCTGGCGGAACTCCATCACCGGCAGGCTGTTACGCTCCGGCGAGTCATAGCGGCTTCCGCGCAGGGATCGCGTGGCCGCGACCTCTCCGGCGGAGAGCTGCTTAACCAGCGGCACGCCGAAGCGATAGTTGAGCTTCAGCCCGAGGTTATTCTGGCTCTCTCCGCTTTCGCCCTGCTTATGCCCGGCGGTCAGCGTCACCAGCGGCACGGGGGTATAGTTAAGCCCGAGATTGACCGCCACCGGGTTGTGATACCCGGTTCCGCTGTTGAAGAGGTCAACGTTGTCGCCAAAATATTGCTCAAAGCTGACGCTGGTGTTCAGGTGATGAAACCACGGCAGCCAGGCTTTGGCGGTCACGTCATATCCCCGCGCCATGCGCTGCTCCAGGACGTCAGAGCTGTCGCGCCAGCCGGCAAAAGGCTGATAATAGTTAGCCGACAGGCGCAGATTTTCTCCCCATACCTCCGCGCCCAGCCCGGCACGCTGCAGGTTCTCATCCAGCAGGTTGTCGTAAAAGGTGTTGTAGCCCAGCAGCCATTTTCCGGCCACCCAGCGCTGCCCGATTCCGGCGTTACTGACCAGGCCATCCGTCTGCTGCGTCAGGCCGAGCTGGCTCCAGCTCAGGTAACGGTTGTTATCGTTCCAGGGAATAAACCAGCTCCCGCTGCTGCCGTTGAATTTCCCGTCGTTATCCACCAGCAAATTGACGCTGGCATTCCCCCAGGGCGACAGCAAGGATTCAATCTGCTGGTTCACCTCGCCGCTCACCGCGTCGCGCACCTGACCAAAGGCAAACTGCCGCGCCTGCTCGCCCGTAGTCAGGCCGTTGTCGGTCATACTGGCTTCACCAAAGGCTTTCGCCATTTCGGCGAGATGCTTTTCCCCTTCCCCGGTGGGGGCTGCCATACCGAGATCGGGGAGATTATCCCCGTTATTATCAAAGGGATTTTGTGCCTGCTGGATAAAGGAATTCGGCGCACCGTGAACGGCTCCGGCAGTAACAAGGGAGAGTAAAACCAGCGTTCGGAAAGGGGGAGAAACAGTCATCAATGTCGTAAGAATTACCCGGTGCTTACGTAAGAACACCAAGTACCTTAACGTGATTTCTCCCTCTTTGCAGCTTTACGGGGAATTTTCCGGAATTTCCTGAAACATTGTTTTGAGCTCAGGCACGCACGAACCGCAGTTCGTGCCGCACCGTAGCGTCGCCCCCAGCGCGGTAACGGAACCGCAGCCTCCGGCAATCGCCTCCCGTATCGCGTTTTCTCCAACGCTGAAACAGCTGCAGATGATGCGCCCCGGATCTGTAACCTTCCCCACGCCCTGCCCGTTCAGCAGCGCATGGCGCTCAGCGGGTGTCGAGGGTGGTGACTGAAAAGCGGCTTCTATCACCGGGTGCGCCAGATCGGGCAAGGCGGTGCCTTCCCAAAAACCCAGCATCAGATGGCCGTTATGCCAGGCCAGCACGCTGCTGCGTTCCCCGGTTTGCGCAACCTGCAGCTGCCAGCCCCGGCCGCTGGCATAGTCCATGACCCACGACAGCAGCGGCTTTTCACCCGCTATCGTCATTCGCGAGGCTTTACGCCACCAGTGAACCGAAGAGGGGATTTCCGGCCATTCCCGGGCATAGAGCTCCCCCTGCCAGGCGGGCTGCCAGGGCATGATTCTGACGGCGGTTTGCTTACTCTCCGGCTGCCCGGAAGCCGGATCGATGCGCACTTCCACCAGCGCGTTAACCTTTCCCTGGCGGGCAAACTCAGCGTTCCAGTGCATAGGAGCAAACGCTTCGCCTTCCCGTATTCCGTCGTTGATTCGTACTCTGGCCACCATCACGCCGCGCGGCGAGCCGATCCGCGCCAGCTGGCCGTCGCACAGTGAAAACCGAATGGCGTCTGCGGCGCAGACCTCAACAAACGGCTCCGCAATATGCTGCATCAGCCGGGGCACGTATCCCGTACGGGTCATGGTATGCCACTGGTCGCGGATACGGCCAGTGTTGAGGATCGCCGGATATAGCGCGGTAGCCGTCGCGCCGTGCGGCAGCGGATCGACAGGCACTACGTTTCGGCGCGGTAAATTCCCCGTCGGCCACTGGTACGGCTCAAGCGTGTCCCACGCTTCACGGGTTAACCCCGCCAGTTCCTGAAGGTTCAACGCCCGCGCGCCGTCATTTTCAAACGCCGTCAGCGCCGCATGTTCGCAAAAAATCTCCTGCGGATGTTGCCAGGCAAAGGCCTCGCCGTAGCCCAGCCGTTTTGCAATCTGAGCCACGATCCACCAGTCCGGCTTCGCCTCACCCGGCGCGGGCAGAAACGCGCGCTGGCGCGAAATGCGCCGCTCGGAATTGGTCACCGTGCCGTCCTTCTCCCCCCAGCCCAGCGCCGGAAAACGGATATGGGCGAACCGGCTGGTGTCGGTATCTTTCATCACCTCAGAGACAATCACCAGCGGACAGGCCGCCAGCGCCTGACACACCGCGTGGCTGTCCGGCAGCGATACGGCAGGATTGGTGCCCATGATCCACACCGCCTTCACCTCGCCGCGGGCGATGGCGTCAAACAGTTCCACCGCCATCAGCCCCGGCGTCTGCGCCAGCCGTTCCGTTCCCCAGAAACGCGCCACCCGCGAAAGGTCGTCCGGCTCGAAGCTCATATGCGCCGCCAGCTGGTTCGCCAGCCCGCCCACTTCCCGGCCGCCCATGGCGTTTGGCTGTCCGGTCAGCGAAAACGGGCCGCAGCCCGGACGGTTGAACTTCCCGCTGGCAAGATGCACGTTAATGATGGCGCTGCACTTGTCGCTGCCGCTGGAGGACTGGTTGATCCCCATGGTGTAGAGCGTAATGGCGCGAGGCACGGTAACAAACCAGTCGTAAAAGGTACCAATATCCTCTGCCGGAAGGTCGCAAAACGCCGCCACGCGGGCAATCGGCCACTCATCGGTGCCCTGGATCAGATTGAGCAACCCCACAAACAGCCCGGCGTCGCTGCCGGGTTTAAGCGCCAGATGCAGGTCGGCAATATCGCAGGTAGCGGTTTTACGCGGGTCAATCACCACCACCTTCATCTGCGGGTTGTTGTGCTTTGCCTGCACCAGACGCTGATAGAGCACCGGATGCGTCCAGGCCGCGTTCGAGCCGGCCAGCACCACCAGATCGCTGTTTTCCACATCCTCGTAGCTGCACGGCACCACGTCTTCGCCAAAGGCGCGCCTGTAGCCCACCACCGCCGAGGACATGCAGAGCCGGGAGTTGGTATCGATGTTCGCCGCGCCGATAAACCCTTTCATCAGCTTGTTGGCGGCATAGTAGTCCTCGGTTAACAGCTGGCCGGAGGCATAAAACGCCACCGCCCGTGGCCCCCATGTGTCGATGATCTCCCGCAGTCGCTCGCCCGCCGCGTTCAGCGCCTGGGACCAGTCCACCTCAAGTCCATCGACAACGGGGTACAGCAATCGCCCCTGCAAGCCCGTTGTCTCCCCCAGGGCCGATCCCTTCACGCACAGTCGCCCAAAATTCGCAGGATGGGTTTCATCTCCCCGGATGCTTACCTTTTCGCCCTCTACGCTGGCGACCACCCCGCAGCCCACGCCGCAGTAAGGGCACGTTGTCCGGGTTTCCGTCATGAGGCCTCCGCACGCATCACCAGCTCTTCGTTGCCAACCCACACCTTGCCATTTTCAATTTTTACCGGCCAGGCGCGCACCGCGGGTTCGCCGCTCTCCACCTGACAGCCGTCGCGCAGGCGAATGCGCTGCTTGTATAGCGGAGAGACAACGACCGGCTCGCCCGCCGCATCGCCGAGGATGCCGCGCGAAAGCACGTTCGCGCGGCTGCCCGGCTCCCGATCGTCGAGGGCATAAACGGTTTGACCAAAGCGGAACAGCGCGATCGGTTTGCGCCCAAGATGCGCGCCGATGCCCGCCTGCTCCGGTATATCGTCGATGCCGCAAATTTCCTGCCAGCGCTTGCTTTCCTCCACGACAGGGAGGTTCACCGCGGTGCGGAACAGCGCCAGGCGGTCAGGATCGTTGAGCGTGGTTTGCCATTCGCACTGGTACGTCTCGACTACCCGGGCCATCTCCTGCTCCAGCTCGTGGGCGATGCCGAGACTGTCGTTGAGGATCACCTCACGCAGATAGTCGAGGCCGCCCTCCAGGTTGTCCATCCAGGTGCTGGTGCGCTGCAGGCGATCCGCCGTGCGGATGTAGAACATCAGGAAACGGTCGACGGTGCGGATCAGCGTTTTGTCATCCAGATCGCTGGCGAAGAGATCCGCATGGCGAGGCTTCATCCCGCCGTTGCCGCACAGATAGAGGTTCCAGCCTTTGTCCGTGGCAATCACCCCCACGTCCTTGCTCTGCGCCTCCGCGCACTCGCGGGTGCAGCCGGAAACGGCCATTTTGATTTTGTGCGGGGCGCGCAGGCCCTTGTAGCGGTGCTCCAGTCTGACCGCGAGACCAGTGGAATCCTGTACGCCGTAGCGGCACCAGGTCGACCCGACGCAGGATTTCACCGTGCGCAGGGATTTCCCGTAAGCGTGCCCGGTTTCAAACCCGGCCTCCACCAGCGCCTGCCAGATTTCCGGCAGCTGTTCCAGGGTGGCGCCAAACAGGTCGATACGCTGCCCGCCGGTGATTTTGCTGTACAGGCCGTAGCGTTTCGCAATCTGGCCGATGGCGATCAGCCCGTCGGCGGTCACTTCTCCTGCGGGCATGCGCGGCACGATGGAATACGTCCCGTCCTTCTGAATATTGGCGAAGTAGCGGTCGTTGGTGTCCTGCAATGGCAGATGCGCCGGCTTCAGCAGGTATTCGTTCCAGCAGGAGGCCAGCACTGACCCCACCAGCGGCTTACATATTTCGCACCCGTGCCCCTGACCGTAGCGGCTGATAAGCTGGTCGAAGGTTCGGATATGGTTGACGCGCACCAGATGGTAAATCTCCTGGCGCGAGTACGGGAAGTGTTCGCAGATGTCCTTTTTCACCTCCACGCCCTGCTCGGCAAGCTGGAACTCCATCACCTGCTTCACCAGCGCGCTGCAGCCCCCGCAGCCGGTCGCCGCTTTGGTGCACTGCTTAACGGCGCCGATATCCGCTGCGCCCGCGCTCACCGCCCGGCAGATATCGCCTTTGCTGACGTTATGACACGAACAGATCTGCGCGCTTTCCGGCAGCGCCGCCACGCCCAGCGCTTTTGGCGCGCTGCCTGACAACGCGGGTAGTATCAGCGTTTCCGGCTCTTTCGGCAGGCTGATGCCGTTAAGCATCATCTGCACCAGCGTGGCGTATTCGCTGGCATCGCCCACCAGCACGCCGCCGAGCAGCGTTTGGCCGTCGTGGCTGACCACGATTTTCTTGTAGATTTGCTGCGGGCCGTGCGTCCACTGGTAGCTTAGCGCCCCCGGCGTGCGCCCATGAGCATCGCCAAACGACGCCACGTCCACGCCGAGCAGCTTGAGCTTAGTGCTCATATCTGCCCCGGTGAAGGTTTTATCTTCGCCCGCGAGCGCGGCGGCGGCCACGCGCGCCATCTGGTAGCCCGGCGCCACAAGGCCAAAGATTTTCCCCTCCCACAGGGCGCATTCACCGATGGCAAGCACGTTCGAATCGGAGGTCCGGCAGGCGTCATCAATGCAGATCCCGCCGCGCTCGCCGACAGCCAGCCCGCTGCTGCGCGCCAGCGCGTCCTGAGGACGAATACCGGCAGAGAAGACCACCATGTCCGTTTCCAGCTGTTCACCGTCTGCGAAGCGCAGCACCAGCCCGTCGTCCGTCGCAGCAATTTCCGTGGTGGCTTTACTGGTGTGAACGCCAACGCCCAGCGCCTCGATTTTCCTGCGCAGCATCGCCGCACCGTCATTATCAAGCTGCACCGCCATCAGATTGGGCGCAAACTCCACCACGTGCGTTTCCAGCCCGAGTTGCTTGAGGGCATTCGCCGCCTCCAGCCCGAGCAGGCCGCCGCCAATCACCACGCCACGACGCGAGCCCGCCGCGTGGGCCGCTATGTTGTCCAGGTCGTCAAGGGTGCGGTAGACAAAGCAGCCCGGCAGATCGTTGCCCGGTACCGGCGGTACGAACGGGTATGAGCCGGTCGCCAGCACCAGCTTGTCCCAGTGGGTCTCATGCCCGCTGGCGGTACGCACCACGCGCGCGTCGCGATCGATAGCGACGATCTGCTGCGAGAGGCGCAGCTCAATGCCGTTATCGGCAAAGAACTCCCCCTCCACCAGCGAGAGCGACGCCGCGCTTCGGCCGCCAAAGTATTCCGACAGATGCACGCGGTCATAGGCGGCATAGCGCTCCTCACCAAAGACAACGATCTGATACTGCTGATGCAGATTGCGGTTAACGCAGTCTTCGAGAAAATGATGGCCGACCATACCGTGCCCAACCACCACCAGAGTAGGTTTTGTCATAGCGTTCTGTCCTGCAACCTGCGGTTGCGTAGTGAAACGATCGAACAGCCAGTCCGCGCGTGCGGGCGCAGCCGTTGCCAGTAAATCGGTAAATGTTGCCGCGCTGCGGCAGTCGCCCATCAGCAGCACGCCAGCCAGCGCACCCTGATGGATCAGTAACCGACGATAGTGACGGGTTAGCGGATCCCAGGAACTCCAGACCACGTCGTCCTCCTGCACCGTCGCGCGCCCGAGGCTGAACAGCTCCACGCCCGTCACCTTGAGGCGCACGCCGTTGTCGGTGAGGGCAAACGGTGCGGCTGTGTCGCCCGCCAGCCGCGCGGCGAGAATATCCGCCTGCGTCATACAGGGGGCGACCAGGCCAAAGGTCTGGCCGTCAATTTCGCAGCACTCGCCAATGGCGTAGACGTCCGGTGCGGAGGTCCGCATCTGGCTATCCACCACGATGCCGCGCGCGCAGCGAACACCGCTGGCCTGCGCCAGCGCGACGTTGGGCTGCACGCCGGTCGCCAGCACCACGCGCGCGGCGGCGACGCGGCGTCCGTTGAGCAGCGTCACGCTATTCCCGTTAATCGCCGCGATGCCGGTGGCGAGTTCAGAGCGCACGCCCCGCGCCGCCAGTGCCTCTTCAAGCAGTACCCCCGCCTGCTGGTCCAGCTGCTGCTCCATCAGCCACGGGCCGCGATGAACGAGCGTGACGTTGTCACCTGAACGAGCCAGCGCTGCCGCCGTCTCTACGCCGAGCACGCCGCCCCCCAGCACCACCGCCGGACCGGCTATCGCCTGAATGGCGCGGGTATCCTCCAGGGTACGGAACGTGAAGACGTGCGGCGCATCGCCCCCAAGAATCGGCGGCACAAACGGCATTGACCCGGTGGCAAATACCAGCGCATCCCAGCCCAGCGTGCGGGCGGTGGTTTGCACTTCCCGCGCGTCCACGTTCACGGCGAGTGCCTTTTCGCCCCGCAGCACCGTCACGCCGCGCTCCCGGTACCATTGGTCATCCTGAAGGCAGATGCCCGCAGCCGTTTTTTCACCCCCCAGCACCGGCGAAAGCTGGATGCGGTTATAGGCATGCTCCGGCTCGTCACCGATGACGGTGATAGCGAACCGACCGGAAGCTCGCCCGGTGAGCGAAGCAATCAGCCGGGTTGCCGCCATGCCATTCCCGATAATGACCAGTCGCATCAACGCCCCCTCGTTACGCCGCTTTCGGCTGTTTTTCGTAGAGGAAATGGAGGATCTGCTGGCGCATGTGGTGATAGCGGCTGTCGTCCGCCAGCTGCACCCGGTTGCGCGGGCGCGGCAGGTCAACGCGGAGGATCTCCCCGACGGTGGCCGCCGGGCCGTTGGTCATCATCAGCACGCGATCGGAGAGCAGCACCGCCTCGTCCACGTCGTGGGTAATGAGCACGATGGTGGTGTTCAGCGCCTGCTGGATCTGCATCACCGAGTCCTGCAGATGGGCGCGCGTCAGCGCATCCAGCGCGCCGAACGGCTCATCCATCAGCAATACTTTCGGCTTCATCGCCAGCGCGCGGGCAATCCCGACGCGCTGCTTCATGCCGCCGGAGATTTCCCCCGGACGCTTGTGCAGCGCGTGTCCCATCTGCACGCGGTCGAGGTTGTGCTCGATCCACTCTTTGCGCTCGGCCTTGCTCATGGTGTGACGGAACACCTGATCCACCGCCAGCGCCACGTTGTCGAAGCAGGTCAGCCACGGCAGCAGCGAATGGTTCTGGAACACCACCGCGCGCTCGGGCCCCGGCCCGGCGATTTCGCGGTTGTCGCAAATCAGCCCGCCTTCCGTCGGCAGCGCGATCCCGGCGATAAGGTTAAGCAGCGTCGACTTACCGCAGCCGGAGTGGCCGATAAGACTCACGGTTTCGCCCTCGTGGATATCAAAAGAGACGTTCTGCAGCGCCAGAAACTCGCCGCTGGCGGTGGAAAAACGCTGGCTCACGGCCTGGACCTGAATTAATGGTTTCATGTTCGCTCCTTATTTTTCCTGCCAGCTAAAGCGACGGGCGATCAGCATCAGCCCCTGCTCCAGCAGCAACCCGACCACGCCGATGATGACGATGGCGATCAGAATGTTTTCGACGTTGAGGTTGTTCCACTCGTTCCAGATCCAGAAGCCGATACCCAGCCCCCCGGTGAGCATCTCGGCGGCGACAATCACCAGCCAGGCGATGCCGATGGAGAGGCGCACCCCGGTCAGTACAGCGGGTAGCACAGCCGGGAAGAGTACGCGGCGCATGATCGTCCACTCGGAAAGCTGCAATACGCGGGCGACGTTGAGGTAGTCCTGCGGAATGCGGCGCACGCCTTCGGCGGTGTTGATCACCATCGGCCAGATAGAGCAGATGAAAATGGTCCAGCTCGACGCGGGCTCCGCTTTCTGGAACAGCAGCAGGCCGATGGGCAGCCAGGCCAGCGGGCTGACCGGGCGCAGAAGCGCAATCAGCGGATTGAACATGCGCGAGAAAAAGGTGAAGCGGCCAATCAAAAAGCCCAGCGGAATACCCGCCAGCGCTGCCAGGCCAAAACCGATGGCGACGCGCTGCAGTGAAGCAAGCACGTTCCAGCCAATGCCCATATCGTTAGGCCCGTCGCGATAAAACGGGTCGGCAAAGAGGGTAATGGCGGAATCAAGCGTGCTGAGCGGCGTCGGGAAGCCTTTGCTGTTTATCGCCGCCAGCTGCCAGAGCACCACCAGCAGCCCAAGGCCGAGCAGCGCCGGGATAACGCGCTGGAAAAAGTCGTTCATCCGGCGCGCTAACGCGGGCGGGCGGCGGCGAACCTGTACCGGAGGCAGGACAATCACTTCCCCGCTCTCTGGCGTCTCTTGTGGTTTCGTGTTTTGCAGATGCGGCATAATCAGGCCCCTTTACGGTGAATGGCGAAACGGCTGGCGTACCCTTCCGGATCGGTGCCGTTCCAGACGGTGCCGTCCATCAGCGTGCTGCTGCGGTACGGTGATGACGGCGTGGACATGCCGCCGACGGCGGTGGCGGCATCCTGCCAGACCGCGGTCTGGTTGATGCGCTGCGCGATGCCCGCGTAGTCCGGCGCGGCTTTGAGCAAGCCCCAGCGGCGGAACTGGGTTAAGAACCACATGCCGTCGGAGAGATACGGGTAGCTCACAGCCCCCTCGTTGAAGAAGCGGATCGGGTGCGCGTCCTGCCAGCGCTGGCCCAGGCCGTTGTCGTACTCGCCGAGCATGCGCCCGATGAGATACTGTTCTTTGCAGTTGAGCCACGCCCGGCGGGAGAGGATCTGCGCGGTTTCTCGTTTGTTTTCCGGGGACGCCTCGATCCAGCGCGCGGCCTCCAGCACCGCGCTCACCAGCGCCCGGGCGGTATGCGGGTTTTTCTCCACCCAGTCGCGTCGCGTGCCGAGGATCTTTTCCGGATGATCGGCCCAGATGGACTGCGACGTGGCGGCGGTAAAGCCGATCCGGTCGTTAATCGCCCGCGCGTTCCACGGCTCGCCGACGCAGAAGCCCACCATGTTGCCGATGCGCATGTTCATCACCATCTGCGGTGGCGGCACCACCACCGTGCGCACGTCGTCAAAGGGGTTAATGCCCGCGCTGGCCAGCCAGTAGTAAAGCCACATGGCATGCGTCCCGGTCGGGAAGGTGTGCGCGAAGGTGTAGGTTCCCGGCGCCTGCTGCCCGATCAGCGTTTTCAGCCCGTCGAGATCGCGAACGCCCTTCTCCGCCAGATCGCTTGAAAGCGTGATGGCCTGGCCGTTCTGATTGAGCGTCATCAGGTTCGCCATCTGCTGCGGCTTGCCGGCGATGCCCAGCTCCAGCCCGTACAGCAGACCGTAAAGAATGTGTGCGGCGTCCAGTTCTCCCGCCACCAGCTTGTCGCGCACCGCCGCCCAGCTCGCCTCTTTGGTGGGAACGATGGTGATACCGTATTTTTTATCAAAGCCTTTTAACGCTGCGATAACCACCGGCGCGCAGTCGGTCAACGGGATAAACCCGACGCGCACCGTCTCCTGTTCCGGTTTATCTGAGCCAGCCGCCCAGGCAGCCTGCATAACACCCGGTAACAGCGCTGCGCCACTCGCCAGCATGCTGGCCTGCAAAAATCGCCGTCTCGACAAATCCGCCATAACCGCTCCCGAAAAAAAGCCAAAAAAAAGCGCCCGCCGTGCCGAAGCACCGCTGGACGCCTTTATCCCGAAGACAAATGCACCGCCGTTGGCGCACCGTCAAAAATGGTTAATTAAATAATGCAAAGCCAGTGCCAGGTTTAAAGACCCTCTTTCAGGGCCGAAAACCGGGTTTTGCCCGCGTTCGCGCACCTCAATCAAGCATAAAATGCCCGCTGATTGTGCAGCTACTCCTTTGGTGTTACCTGCCAGACGCTCTTCACCGTAAGCAGCGCGCGGGCGATATCGACCATGCGCTGGTTCTTGTCCATCGCCATTTTGCGCAGCGTCGTCCAGGCCTGTTCTTCACTCATGTTCTGGTGGGTCATCAGCACGCTTTTGGCTTTATCAATGGTTTTGCGCTCCTCAAGCGTATCGCGCAGCGACGCGAGCTGGCGGGAAAGCTGCTCTATCTCTCGTGCCTGCTGGCGAACCAGGGTCAGCAGCGGTTTATCCGGGTAGTGCGCCAGCGGATCGTCCTGTTCATCCCCGGGAAGCGGGTACGCCTCGTCGCGCTGAATACGCTCATCCACCGCGACCATCAGCTCGGCGATGATCGTCTCCTCCAGCGCGCGAAGATGCTCCAGCCGCGCCGTTTGCAGCGCAAACCAGGCGAGTGCGGTATGTCCATTGTCTGGAGCAGGCTGGCGGGTACAGGCCACGCGCCGGAGCTGCTCCGTCTCACGATCGGGCTGACAATTAAGGGAGAACGAAGTCTGCACGTCGGCCTGGCTGTGGGAGAGAAAGCTCTCAAAGCAGGCCTGCTGCCCGTCAATGCGGTCAACCAGCCGCTGGCGGGTCACATCATCGAAAAAGCCCTGCGTGAAGCCAATCGCCCCCAGGGCCCGCTCTTGTCCCGCCAGCTCTTTCCCCTGCATCAGGCTATATAGCGCGACGAAACGGCCCGCGATTTGCGGGTCGTCAATGCTGTCATTAAGCTGCGGTACAATACTGAGCAGGTGGCGCAGCATGCGGGAGTAGTGCTCCATTGCCTGCGGAGCCGTTAGCGTTTGCCGATTTACACCGTCGCGCAGCGCGGGAAGCGTCTCCAGCGTGAGCAGCGCATTGCCGATACGTTCGCAAACGGCGCTTCCCGGGAAGGTGGACTGTTTTCCAAGAATGTCGTTCAGTGCAGCAAGGTTTTCATCCACCAGGGCCCGGCTGGCTTTGCATTCAGGCGCATAGAGCTTACCCTGTGAGCAGAGCCAGACGTTAGATGCGCCGCGCTCGCACTGGAGCATATGCACCAGCTGGCTAATTCCGCGCACCAGCACGTTCAGCTGCGCCAGCCTGCTGAGCTGCTCCCGGCGCATCCGCCTTGCGCGCTGGAGCCATTCGGTTGCACCTGGCGAAATGCCGGCCATTAATGTCATGCTTACTCTCCCGGACAGCGAAACTCCGGGGAAATTAAGCAATATTCGTGCCTTTATAAGAACAGGAGTCAACATGCAGAAGATTGTGATCGTCGCCAACGGGGCGGCCTACGGCAGCGAATCCCTTTTCAACAGCCTGCGCCTGGCGATCGCGCTACGCGAAAAAGAGAGCGACCTGGTACTGCGGATATTTTTAATGTCCGACGCCGTCACCGCCGGGCTGAAGGGTCAAAAACCGGCGGAAGGCTACAACATTCAGCAGATGCTGGAGATCCTGACCGCGCAGGACGTGCCGGTAAAACTCTGTAAGACCTGCACCGACGGGCGCGGCATTACCGGGCTGCCGCTGATCGAGGGCGTAGAAATCGGTACGCTGGTTGAACTGGCCGAATGGACGCTGACCGCGGATAAAGTATTAACTTTTTAATAATAAACCCGTAAAAATATTATTTTCTTATGGATGCGGTTTCAGCATCAAGTTTACCTGCGGGGTTGCCGATAGGCATGGAAACAACACAGCAGGTATTTCACTTATGTTCAGATCCATTCGCGCACGCATTATCGCCGCGACGACAGGCTGCCTCGTCGTCGCCCTTCTTCTCAATACCGTAATTAACTTCCAGGTCACGCGCCAGGATAACCAGCAGTCCCAGCGCGATATTCTGACCAGCACCAGCGCCAGCCACAACATGGCGATTGCCGACTGGGTCAAAAGCAAAATGACGGTGATTACCTCCGCGCAGAGCATCGCGCTGGCTGACGATCCGGTTCCGGCGTTTAAGCAGCTTGCCCTGGCGGGCGGTTTCACCAACGTTTACGTGGGCTACGCCAGCAAGACGGCGAAATTCTCAGACCCGACAGGCGTCCCGGCGGATTATGACCCCACCGTTCGTCCCTGGTATCAACAGGTGGTGAGCACGGACGGCCCGGTGGTAACGGCACCCTACGTTGATGCCGGGACCGGGAAGCTGGTGGTCACGTTTGCCCTGCCGGTCAAGGAGAATGGCGCTCTGAAAGCGGTGGTGGCGGGCGATGTCGCCATGGATAGCGTGGTGGCGAACGTGCGCGGGATCCACCCCACGCCGGCCAGCAGCGGGTTGCTTCTGAACAGCGACGGCACGGTGATTGCCGCCAACGAGCCGGCCCTGACGCTGAAGCCGTTTGCCGAGACGATCAAAGGCATCGACCTTGCGGCGCTGAAGAGCGGTAACCCGGTCGACGGAACGCTGAATGACGAGGAAAAAACCTTTATCGCCTCAGCCGTGCCGGGCACGAACTGGCTCCTGGTCGTCGCCCTCGACAGCAGCGATGCCACCTCCGGCATGCGTGCCCTGCTGAAAGCGTCGGCGATTTCGCTGGTGATCCTCGCACTCCTGAGCGGCGCCATTGTTCACGTCCTGATTGCCCGCCTGCTGAAGCGCCTGTCCGACATTCGCGACGCGATGCACAACATTGCCAACGGCACTAACGATCTGTCCCAGCGCCTGCCGGACAGCGGCGATGACGAAGTGGCGCAAATTGCGCAGGCGTTTAACGCCTTCAGCGATAAGCTCTCGGTGGTAATGGTTCAGCTCCGCGACGCCAGCGCCTCGGTGAAAAACGCCGCGCAGGAGATTGCGGCAGGTAACCAGGATCTCTCCGGACGTACCGAGCAGGCGGCGTCCAGCCTTCGCGAAACCGCCAGCGCCGTGGAAGAGATCACCGCCTCTGTCACCCAGTCGAATGAATCGGCAGCAGAAGCCAACGACCAGGCCAGCAAGGCCTCTGCGGCCGCAGCGCGCGGCGGTGAAGTGGTTTCGCAGGCCATCAGCACCATGCAGTCCATCGAAGTGGCGTCCGCTAAGATTGGCGATATCACCAGCGTGATCGACGGCATCGCCTTCCAGACCAACATTCTGGCGCTGAACGCCTCCGTCGAGGCGGCGCGTGCCGGTGAGCAGGGCCGCGGGTTCGCCGTGGTTGCCGGTGAAGTGCGGAACCTCGCCAGCCGCAGCGCCCAGGCGGCGAAAGAGATCAAATCGCTTATCGACTCCACCACCGACAGCGTGGCCACCGGCTCGCGCTACGTGCATCTGGCCGGGGAAAGCATGGATGAGATCCGCTCCAGCATCGGCAGCGTCTCCGGCATCATGCGAGAGATCTCGATTGCCACCAGCGAGCAGATGAAAGGCATTCACGAGATCAACCACGCGGTGACCCATCTCGACAGAATGGTGCAGCAGAATGCCGAGCTGGTGGTGCAGTCCGCCGCGGCCGCCAGCGCATTGCAAAGCCAGGCGGGCGAGCTTGCTGAAACCGCCGGCCATTTCCGCATTTAATTTTCTTCAGGCGCGCGTTAAACAGATTAAACGCGCGTCCGCTGAAAGGTTTCAGGAATTTTGTCATTTTTGTTTAATCGTTATGCCATTTTTTGATCAAAATCAGCATCCCTCGCTCCCCGCTTTGGTGTTATGCAATGAGTATTTTGTGAACAACATCACGCTCGGGATGGGCAAAATCGACGGGGTAGAAAATGGCACTGGTGAAAACAAGTTTGAAACTGTTTGGCGGGGATACGGTGGTGGTGCGTTGCTCAGAGCGCTGTCGTATTCATCTGATGAGTGCGAAAGCACAGAAACAATCCCAGGCGGATATTCTGACCGTGCAGGATGACAAGGCCTGGCTTACCGTGCCGTATACCGGCACGTGGGATGTGCTGATCGACAGCCACAGCCAGTCGCTGGAGCATTCGGTCAGCTACGTGGCAGCGTAATTTAAACGCCCGGCTCGCCGGGCGTATTCTCAGGCAAAACCCGGTCGCAGCGTGCTGTTGAGCGGGTTACCTTCCAGCAGCGCCTTCACTTTCACCACCAGCTCATTCAGACAATCGTCCTGCATGCCGAGGCGGGTCAGCTCCTGATCGAGGGAGAAGAGATATTGCGCGTTGGTGCCCAGCGGCCCGCTGGCGGCGGCAATTAACGGGGCAATCACCTGCGTGCGGGTGTCCGCTTCATACAGCGGGTGGCGCGGATCCATAATAAATACCAGCGCGTTAACGGTGCGCCCGTCGTCGAGCTCCAGCTTGCACCAGCTCGGCATATAGCAGCCGGTGATCATCTCGCGCTTCCAGAGCAGCGTCAGCTCCTCTTCGAGCGTGGCATCCGGAAGGCGATACGCGACGCCCGTGGTGCGTCCGCCCTCTTTTAGTGCAAGCATGCGCCCTGGCTGACAGGCGCTGCCGCGTCCGGCCGTCAGGCGCAGGCAAAATGCGCGATGCCAGCCGGGCAGCGTGCCGGTTGCCGATTCAACAAATTCGAGAGCCGGGTTCCACATCAGTGAACCGTAGCCAAAAATCCATACCGGGCCATCATCCGGGCGGCAGGCAAGCGTGGCAGCGAGCGACGCCGCACGTTGTTCAGCTGACCAGAGAAGCGATTCCTCAATAGCACCAAATGCCGTCTTACAATCTGCCTTCATTAAGAAATCACGCGTTAACACTTTCCACCTCCGCCACTGCATGCTTCCTTGCGACATCTGTAATTCGCCTTCCCGGCATTCTGTGCTGGTCATTTTGCCAGCAGTCAAATTACGATAAGCAATTAGCGGACCAGTTGCAATACAACGGCAGTTCAACCGCCTGAAAAGTCAAAATGAAGGCAGCGAATAATTTCACGGCTATTTCTTTTTATGCCATTTATCATCGTCTCCTTTCTCATAGTCATGTTTTACTGCGGCCCACGCGACCTTGTGCGCCGTCTCTTCCCGGCTGGCATCATCCCGCCGATCGTCTTTATCTTTGTACTTATCCCAGGCGCTGTTAAACGCTTCTTTGTAGATATCCTGCGCATGTTCGGGCAGGACGTTTTTCACGTTATCGGGTAATTCGCGTTTCGTTTTATATGGCATCACTAACCTCTCTTTTGCCTAAAGAGTTAAGTGTGGACGACGATACGCCGGTGTGCCAGCCGGTCATAAACAATGAACGGATGAATTTCATAATTCATTGTTATTAAATATATATTTAAAAGAAATATCTTATTATAGGCATTAAACATGAAAACCATAACAAAGGGTAAAATTAAGTAAAAAATAAAGGTTATTTAACAGATTTCTGTTAATTTAATGCCCTTAAAATCTATCTATAATTACAAGCACCTGCATTGATGGAGAAGCACATGACAGCAACACACGAGGCGGTAAAGACCCGCCACAAGGAGACGTCTCTCATTTTCCCGGTTCTGGCACTGGCTGTGCTGCTCTTCTGGGGAAGCAGTCAGTCACTGCCAGTGGTGGTTGGTATCAATATTCTTGCCCTGGTGGGCATTTTAACCAGCGCATTTAGCGTCGTTCGCCATGCGGACGTATTAGCCCACCGCCTGGGCGAGCCTTATGGCTCTTTAATTCTCAGCCTTTCCGTCGTTATTCTCGAAGTCAGCCTGATTTCCGCGTTGATGGCAACCGGCGATGCCGCCCCGACCCTGATGCGCGATACGCTTTACTCCATCATTATGATTGTGACGGGCGGCCTGGTAGGCTTCTCTCTGTTACTGGGCGGACGCAAATTTGCGACCCAGTACATGAATCTTTTCGGCATTAAACAGTATCTGATCGCCCTCTTCCCGCTGGCCATCATCGTGCTGGTCTTCCCGATGGCGCTGCCGGGTGCAAACTTCTCCACCGGCCAGGCGCTGCTGGTCGCGCTGATTTCCGCCGCCATGTACGGCGTGTTCCTGCTCATTCAGACCAAAACGCACCAGAGCCTGTTTGTGTATGAGCATGAAGACGACAGCGACGACGATGACCCGCACCACGGCAAGCCGTCGGCCCACAGCAGCGCGTGGCACACGGTTTGGCTGATCGTGCATCTGATTGCGGTGATTGCCGTCACCAAGATGAACGCCAACCCGCTGGAGACGCTGTTAACCGAGCTGAACGCGCCGGTGGCCTTTACCGGTTTCCTGGTGGCGCTGCTGATCCTCTCCCCTGAGGGTTTAGGTGCGCTGAAGGCGGTGCTGAACAATCAGGTGCAGCGTGCGATGAATCTGTTCTTCGGCTCCGTGCTGGCGACCATTTCACTCACCGTACCGGTGGTGACGCTGATCGCCTTTATGACCGGTAACGAGCTGCAGTTTGCGCTGGGCGCGCCGGAGATGATTGTGATGGTGGCCTCGCTGCTGCTGTGCCAGATTTCATTCTCCACTGGCCGCACCAATGTCCTGAACGGCGCGGCGCATATGGCGCTGTTTGTAGCGTACTTGATGACGATCTTTGCATAGTCTTTTTGCCCAGCGGCGCTGCGCTTACCCGGCAATATGTCCCATAAAAAAACCCGCCGAAGCGGGTTTTTTTATTAGTTGCTGGTATCCAGCTCGTCGAAGCTTTTCACCAGATCGTCAATCGCTTTGATCTGCTTCAGGAACGGCTCCAGCTTATCCAGCGGCAGCGCGGATGGGCCATCGCATTTCGCGTTAGCCGGATCCGGGTGCGCTTCAATGAACAGACCTGCCAGGCCGGTCGCCATACCGGCGCGCGCCAGCTCGGTCACCTGAGCACGACGGCCGCCAGAGGCTGCACCAAACGGGTCGCGGCACTGCAGCGCGTGGGTCACGTCGAAGATCACCGGCGACTGGTTTGAGACGTTCTTCATCACGCTGAAGCCCAGCATGTCCACAACCAGGTTGTCGTAACCGAAGTTAGCGCCACGGTCGCACAGAATAATCTTGTCGTTACCGCCTTCGATAAACTTATCGACGATGTTACCCATCTGGCCTGGGCTCACGAACTGCGGTTTTTTCACGTTGATCACGGCACCGGTTTTCGCCATCGCGGCAACCAGGTCGGTCTGACGCGCCAGGAACGCCGGAAGCTGGATTACGTCTACCACGTCTGCCACAGGCTGCGCCTGCCAGGACTCATGCACGTCGGTGATCACTTTCACGCCAAACGTCTGCTTCAGCTCCTGGAAAATTTTCATCCCCTCTTCCAGGCCCGGGCCACGGTAAGAGTTGATGGAGGAGCGGTTGGCTTTGTCAAAAGAGGCTTTAAACACGTACGGAATGCCCAGCTTCTGGGTCACGGTCACGTAGTGCTCGCAGATACGCATGGCGAGATCGCGGGATTCCAGCACGTTCATACCGCCAAACAGCACGAACGGCAGGTCGTTTGCTACCTTGATATCACCAATGCTAACCACTTTTTGTTTCATAGGATCGCCTTATTCAGGTGTGAATCGGAATTAAGATTAATGCAGTGTAATTTGTTTGTGCGAGATCGCGTTGATCTGCGCGCGAATCATTTCGCTAATCGGATCTTCCGGGCACTGCTCGACGAAATAGCTCAGATCGTTCAGCGCCACGTGCTCGCAGTCGAGCTGGGCATAGATAAGCCCGCGGTCGCGAATTTCGTACGGATCTTCCGGATTAAACTGCAGCAGCACTTCACTGGCACGCAAGGCCAGCTCCATCTGACGCTCTTCCATCAGCGCTGACTTCAGCGTATCCAGCAGCTTGCGAATGACTTCGGCGTTGTCGGCTTCGTCGAGATCTTCGTTAAAGAGCTCGGCCACCGGGCTGATGTTGCCTTTCAGCCAGACGTCCAGCGTATGCTCGTCCAGCGTATCGCCGTTAAACGGATTAATGAGCCACATCTCACCGTCCAGCCACTCCGCACGCAGGATCATCTGCGTCGGGAAAATAACCGGCACCAGCGGAATATCCAGACGGTGCGCAACCCACAGCAAAATAGAGCCCAGCGCAACGGCGCTGCCCTGACGATTTTTTAAGACCTGGTCCAGCCATAATGCGTCAGACAGGCGATACACGCCACGCGTGTCGCAGAAACCCCATTCGCCGTAGAAAAGCTCCAGAAGCTTCTCTAATTGCCAGTCCTGCGGGCGCGCCTGATTGATCTCTTCACGCGCCAGGCTGACCAGATTCTCCAGCTCATCGTAGACGTACTGCGACGTAAAATCGTCGCGTATCATCTCCGAAATCAGGATCATGCCATCGCAAAGCGGCACTTTATTAAATTCGAAATCGGCTAAGGACCTCATGACTTACCCCAGTAACGACTGAGCGAACAATGACGCTCAGGCGCGATAAAACTCAAAACGATGTAGATGATAACGCCAAACTGCCTTTCAGTCAGCCTTACGCCTTTATCAGTAAATGGCAGATACCCGGAACTCAAGACCACTGCCCCAGCGTCAGGCGTTCGTTGCCGCCGTAGTCGCGGCAGGTTTCGACAGCGGCGTAGCCTGCCTGGGTAAACAGTGCCCGCACGGATTCTCCCTGCGTCCAGCCATGCTCCACGAGCAGCCAGCCGCCGGGAAGCAAATGCTCTCGTGACGTTGTCACAATGTGATCAAGATCGGCTAATCCCGCGTTGGCGGCCACGAGCGCCGTCAGCGGTTCGAAGCGAACATCCCCCTGCGCAAGGTGTGGATCATGTTCGTCAATGTAAGGAGGATTGCTGACAATCATCGCAAATGAGCGGTTCTCCAGCGCAGCAAACCAGCTGCTTTGCAGCACCGTTACGTTGCTGAGCCTGAGACGTTCCACATTACGCAGCGCCAGCGCCACCGCGTCGGGCATCACATCCACTGCCGTCACATCGCAGTCAGGCCGCTCGCTGGCCAACGCCAGCGCGATAGCACCTGTTCCCGTCCCGAGATCGAGAATGCGGCAGGCCGCTGCGGGTAAACGTGCCAGCGCCTGCTCAACCAGACACTCGGTATCCGGACGCGGGATCAGCGTTGCCGCCGAGACGTAAAGCGGTAGCGACCAGAACTCGCGCTCACCGACAAGGTGCGCCACCGGCTCGCCGTTTTTACGGCGGGCAAGCAGCGCGGCGAGCCGTGCTTCCTGCTCTGCGGTCAGCTCAGTTTCGCCGAATGCCAGCAGGTACGTGCGGGCTTTACCCGTCACATGCTCAAGCAAAATTTCGGCGTCTCGCTTCGGGCTTTCGCTTTTGCAAAGCTCAGCGGCCGCCTCGCTTAACCAGCGCTGAAAATCCATTATTCCTGCTCGGACAGCGCCGCCAGCTGGTCGGCCTGGTATTCCTGCACGATAGGCTCAATCAGCATATCTAGCTTCCCTTCCATCACCTCGTCCAGACGGTACAGGGTCAGGTTGATGCGGTGGTCGGTCACGCGCCCCTGAGGGAAGTTGTAGGTGCGGTTACGGTCGCTGCGATCGCCGCTGCCCAGCAGGTTACGACGCGTAGAGGCTTCAGCCTGCTGACGCTTCGCCATTTCCGCCGCGTGGATGCGCGCGCCCAGCACGGACAACGCTTTGGCTTTGTTTTTGTGCTGCGAACGTTCGTCCTGACACTCCACCACGATGCCGGTCGGCAGGTGGGTAATGCGGATGGCGGAGTCGGTGGTGTTAACGTGCTGACCGCCCGCCCCGGAGGAGCGGAAGGTGTCGATGCGCAGGTCCGCCGGGTTGATGTCCGGCAGTTCCGCTTCCGGCAGCTCCGGCATCACCGCCACCGTACAGGCGGAGGTATGAATACGGCCCTGAGATTCGGTGGCCGGAACGCGCTGCACGCGGTGACCGCCGGATTCAAACTTGAGACGACCGTATACGCCGTCGCCGCTGATCTTGGCGATAACCTCTTTGTAGCCGCCATGTTCGCCTTCGTTGGCGCTCATGATCTCCACGCGCCAGCGGCGCGATTCGGCGTAGCGGCTGTACATGCGGAACAGATCCCCGGCAAACAGCGCCGCTTCGTCACCGCCGGTCCCGGCGCGCACTTCGACAAACGCGTTACGTTCATCGTCCGGATCTTTCGGCAGGAGCAGCACCTGAAGCTGCTGCTCCATCTCTTCGGAACGCGCTTTTGCATCCTGCAGCTCTTCCTGCGCCATCTCGCGCATCTCTGGATCGTCGAGCATCATCTGCGCGGTTTCAATATCTTCCTGAACCTGTCGCCAGTCGGTAAAGCATTTTGATACATCACTCAACTGCGCATATTCACGCGAAAGCGCGCGAAAACGTTCCTGGTCTGCGATAGTCCCGGCATCGCCGAGCAGCGCCTGTACTTCTTCATGGCGCTCGTGCAGAGCTTCCAGTTTAGCGACGATAGAAGGCTTCATAGGCGTAAGTGCACCTTGTCTTAGAAAATGGGTATAGGGCGCTATTCCAGCCCGAGGCTGTTGCGCAGAATAGTCAGGCGTTCATCATCCCCGTCACGGGCAGCCTGTTGAAGAGATTTGGTTGGCGCATGGATCAGGCGGTTGGTCAGCTTCCACGCCAGATCCTGCATAATCGCCTGCGCGTCGCCGCCCTGTTCCAGGGCCGCTAACGCTTTGGCAGTCAGGTCATCACGCACCTGCTCCGCCTGCCCGCGGTACTCGCGGATGGTCTCGCTGACGCTTTGCGCGCGCAGCCAGGCCATAAATTCGCTGGTTTCTTGCTCAACAATGGTTTCCGCCTGCACCGCCGCCGCTTTACGCTGGGCGAGGTTGTGCGAAATAATGCTTTGCAGGTCATCCACGCTGTAAAGATAGGCGTTAGCCAGCTTGCCAACCTCTGGCTCAACATCGCGCGGAACGGCGATATCCACCAGCAGCATTGGCTGATTACGGCGAGATTTCAGCGCACGCTCCACCATCCCTTTACCGATGATCGGCAGCGGGCTGGCGGTAGAGCTGATAATAATGTCCGCCTCTTTCAGACGTTCATCAATATCGCTCAGCGCAACCACCTCGGCACCCACTTCGTCCGCCAGCACCTGCGCGCGTTCGCGGGTGCGGTTCGCGATAATCATCTTTTTCACTTTATGCTCGCGCAGATGGCGCGCCACAAGCTCGATGGTTTCGCCCGCGCCTACCAGCATCACGGTGACGGTCGACAGGGATTCAAAGATTTGCCGTGCAAGGGTACAGGCCGCGAAAGCAACAGAAACCGCACTGGCACCAATGTCGGTTTCGGTTCGCACACGCTTCGCCACGGAGAAGGACTTCTGGAACATACGCTCCAGCTCGCTGGCCTTGAGATGCCCTTTCTGGGAATCTGCGAAGGCTTTTTTTACCTGGCCGAGGATCTGCGGCTCGCCCAGCACCAGCGAATCCAGACCGCTGGCGACGCGCATCAGATGGCTGACCGCATCGTTATCCTGATGCCAGTACAGGCTGTTGCGCAGCTCGTCTTCGTTGAGATTGTGGTAGTCACATAGCCAGCGGATCAGCGCGTCGTGCAGGTTATCCTGCTCTTCCACGCTCAAATACAGCTCGGTACGGTTGCACGTCGAAAGCACCACGCCACCCTGCACCATCGGCTGTGCAAGCAGGCTGTCCAGCGCCAGGTCAAGCGTATCCGGCGAAAACGTAACGCGTTCTCGCAGCGAAACCGGGGCCGTTTTGTGGTTGATGCCGAGTGCTAATAGGGTCATGTTGAGCGGGAGTAGTACCAGCGTTAATAAGGTTAGCAGGACGCATCATACAGGATGCGCGAGATCAATAAAAGAGACCGCCTCCTTTCGGAGTAATAGGTTACTCAACGCTTTGAGATAATTTGAACGTAGACGGTAGCACTGCGGGGCGCTAGCATTAACAGTTATAACTGCAACGTATCTCAAGGATTTGTCCTCATTATGACCCGACTGATTCGCCTGCTGCCGCTGGCAGCACTGGTTCTGACCGCCTGTACTGTCACCCAACCAAAAGGCCCGGGCAAAAGCCCTGATTCACCGCAGTGGCGTCAGCACCAGCAGGACGTCCTTAATTTGAAGCAGTACCAGACGCGCGGCGCCTTCGCGTATCTCTCTGACGAACAAAAGGTTTATGCCCGCTTCTTCTGGCAGCAAACGGGGCAGGACAACTATCGCCTGCTGCTGCTGAACCCGCTGGGCAGCACCGAGCTGGAGCTTATCGCCAAACCGGGCGAAGCGCAGATCACCGATAACAAAGGCCAGCACTACACGGCGACTGATGCTGAAGAGATGATTGGCAAGCTGACCGGGATGCCAATTCCGCTGAACAGCCTGCGCCAGTGGATCCTCGGCCTGCCGGGCGAAGCGACCGACTATACGCTTGACGATCAATACCGTCTGAGCCAGGTCAACTACACCCAGAACGGCAAAACCTGGAAAGTGGTGTACAGCGCCTATGACAGCAAGAGTAAACCTTCGCTGCCATCAAACATGGAGCTGACCCAGGGCAGCCAGCGCATCAAGCTGAAAATGGACAACTGGATCGTTAAATGATGACCCACTGGCCTTCTCCGGCAAAACTGAACCTGTTTTTATACATCACCGGCCAGCGTGCTGACGGCTATCACACTCTGCAGACGCTGTTTCAGTTTATTGACTATGGCGACACGATTGCCATCGAGCCGCGTCAGGATGGGCAGATTTGCCTGCTGACGCCGGTCGACGGCGTGGCGCATGAGGACAACCTGATCGTCCGCGCCGCGCGCCTGCTGATGAAAGCCGCCGCGGAATCGGGCCGTCTGCCGGCGGGAAGCGGTGCGGATATCCGCATTGAGAAGCGTCTGCCGATGGGTGGCGGTCTCGGCGGGGGCTCATCCAACGCCGCCACCGTGCTGGTTGCGCTGAACCACCTCTGGGGCTGCGGGCTGTCGACGGATGAACTGGCTGGTTTGGGCTTAACGCTGGGCGCAGATGTCCCTGTGTTTGTTCGCGGCCACGCGGCCTTTGCCGAGGGCGTGGGCGAGATCCTCTCCCCGGTCAACCCGCCGGAGAAATGGTATCTGGTTGCCCACCCCGGCGTGAGCATTCCGACCCCGGTCATCTTTAAAGATCCTGACCTGAAAAGAAATACCCCGGTACGGTCAATAGAAACGTTATTAAATTGTGAATTCAGCAACGATTGCGAGGATATCGCAAGAAAACGTTTTCGCGAGGTTGATGCGGTGCTTTCCTGGCTGTTAGAATACGCGCCGTCGCGCCTGACCGGTACAGGGGCCTGTGTCTTTGCTGAATTTGACACCGAATCCGCCGCCCGTCAGGTGCTTGAGCAAGCGCCGGATTGGCTGCATGGTTTTGTAGCGCGCGGGATGAACACCTCCCCCCTACAGCAGGCCATTCTGGCGCAGACTGAGTTTCGGTGACAACGTCACCCTGTTCCAGACGTTGCATCGCGCTCTTTAATACACCGCCTGGATAGCCTTCGCTTAGGCCCCGCAGTTTGCGGCGAACGCTATCCACCACTGGACGCATGCCTGAGGTTCTTCTCGTGCCTGATATGAAGCTTTTTGCTGGTAACGCCACCCCGGAACTAGCACAACGTATTGCCAACCGCCTGTACACTTCCCTCGGCGACGCCGCCGTAGGTCGCTTTAGCGACGGCGAAGTCAGCGTACAAATTAACGAAAATGTACGCGGTGGTGATATTTTCATCATCCAGTCCACCTGTGCTCCAACAAACGACAACCTGATGGAACTGGTTGTTATGGTCGACGCTCTGCGTCGCGCTTCCGCAGGCCGTATCACTGCTGTTATCCCTTACTTTGGTTATGCCCGCCAGGACCGTCGCGTCCGTTCCGCGCGTGTGCCAATCACCGCAAAAGTTGTTGCTGACTTCCTGTCCAGCGTCGGCGTTGACCGCGTACTGACCGTTGACCTGCACGCAGAGCAGATCCAGGGCTTCTTCGACGTCCCGGTTGATAACGTATTCGGCAGCCCAATCCTGCTGGAAGACATGCTGCAGCTGAACCTGGATAACCCAATCGTGGTTTCTCCGGACATCGGCGGCGTGGTACGTGCCCGTGCTATCGCTAAGCTGCTGAACGATACCGACATGGCGATCATCGACAAGCGTCGTCCGCGCGCTAACGTTTCTCAGGTGATGCACATCATCGGTGACGTGGCTGGCCGCGACTGCGTGCTGGTTGACGACATGATCGATACCGGCGGTACGCTGTGTAAAGCCGCTGAAGCGCTGAAAGAGCGCGGTGCCAAGCGCGTGTTCGCTTACGCGACCCACCCGATCTTCTCCGGTAATGCCGTGAACAACCTGCGCAACTCCGTCATTGACGAAGTTGTGGTATGCGATACCATCCCACTGAGCGACGAGATCAAGGCACTGCCAAACGTGCGTACCCTGACTCTGTCCGGGATGCTGGCCGAAGCGATTCGTCGTATCAGCAACGAAGAATCCATCTCTGCAATGTTCGAACACTAATCGAACACGGCCAAAAAACCCGCTGCGGCGGGTTTTTTTGTCTCTGGGTTTTATTTGTATGATTAATGCCTCCTTCACCTGCCATTCATATGACAGATGATGCGCACACGGATGATAGATAATTGTGAAAAACGTAGCCTCCTCACATGTTCTGCCCTTTCGCGCCCTCATCGACGCCTGCTGGAAAGAGAAGTACACCTCGTCACGCTTTATCCGTGACCTGATTGCCGGGATCACCGTCGGAATTATTGCCATCCCGCTGGCGATGGCGCTGGCGATTGGCAGCGGCGTTGCGCCACAGTACGGTCTGTACACCTCGGCCGTTGCCGGGATTGTTATTGCCCTGACGGGCGGCTCGCGCTTCAGCGTCTCCGGCCCGACCGCCGCTTTTGTGGTGATCCTCTACCCGGTTTCACAACAGTTTGGTCTGGCAGGCCTGCTGGTTGCCACCCTGATGTCCGGCGTCTTTTTGATTCTGTTCGGTCTGGCCCGTTTCGGTCGCCTGATTGAATACATTCCCCTTTCCGTGACGCTGGGGTTCACCTCGGGGATTGGGATCACCATCGGAACCATGCAGATCAAAGATTTTCTCGGTCTGCAGATGCCCCACGTCCCGGAGCACTATTTACAAAAAGTGGGGGCGCTGTTTATGGCGCTGCCAACGGCCAACCTGGGCGACGCCGCCATCGGAATAGTCACCCTGGGGACGCTGATCGTATGGCCTCGCCTCGGTATTCGCCTGCCGGGCCATCTGCCCGCCCTGCTGCTGGGCTGCGCGGTGATGGCTATCGTCAATATGTTCGGCGGTCATGTCGCGACTATCGGCTCGCAGTTCCACTATGTTCTGGCGGACGGTTCGCAGGGTAACGGCATTCCGCAGCTGCTGCCGCAGCTGGTGCTGCCGTGGGACATGCCTGGTTCGAGCTTCACCCTGAGCTGGGATTCCCTTCACGCCCTGCTGCCCGCCGCGTTCTCTATGGCGATGCTGGGAGCGATTGAATCCCTGCTGTGCGCCGTGGTGCTCGACGGCATGACCGGCACCAAGCACAAAGCCAACAGCGAACTGGTCGGTCAGGGCTTAGGCAACCTCATCGCACCATTCTTTGGCGGGATTACCGCCACGGCAGCCATCGCCCGTTCTGCGGCAAACGTGCGCGCAGGTGCGACTTCCCCCGTTTCAGCGGTTATCCACTCCGTGCTGGTGATTCTGGCGCTGCTGATCCTTGCCCCACTGCTCTCCTGGCTGCCGCTTTCCGCCATGGCCGCCCTGCTGCTGATGGTGGCCTGGAACATGAGCGAGGCGCATAAGGTGGTGAATCTGCTGCGCCGTGCGCCGAAAGACGACATCATCGTGATGCTGATCTGCATGTCGCTGACCGTGCTGTTCGATATGGTTATCGCCATCAGCGTCGGGATCGTGCTCGCGTCCCTGCTATTTATGCGCCGCATCGCGCAGATGACGCGCCTCTCTCCGGTTAACGTGGAGGTGCCTGAGGATGTGCTGGTGCTGCGCGTGATTGGCCCGCTCTTCTTTGCCGCGGCGGAAGGATTGTTCAGCGATCTGGAGTCCCGCATCGCGGGGAAACGGGTTGTGGTGCTGAAGTGGGATGCCGTCCCGGTTCTGGATGCCGGCGGTCTGGATGCCTTCCAGCGCTTTGTGAAACGTCTGCCGGAAGGCTGCGAGCTGCGGGTCAGCAACCTGGAATTCCAGCCCCTGCGCACGATGGCGCGTGCGGGCGTGCAGCCGATCCCTGGCCGCCTTGCCTTTTATCCTAACCGTGAAGCCGCGTTAGCGGATCTGTGAGTTACCTGATGCAGAGAAACGTCTCTGCATCATCACCCCGATCGCCTGCTGGAGCCATGCAAGCACGGCAGGCGTCATCCAGGTTCCTTTCATCAGATGCGGCTCCTGCTGCATAGCCGTACGAAACTTTTGCTGGGTCTCGGGGTTGGTGCCTGCGTAGGACTGGAACAATGCCAGCCAGTTTTCAGCCAGCTTTTGCGCCTCCTTCGAGTCAGGAGCGATATTGTCCCGCTGCGCCTGATGCAGTTTCGCCACCAGCGGCGGCCACTCCATCATGCGGTCAAAATAATGTGCCCGGGTAAAGGCCATCTCTTCGGCGGTGAGATACTTCTCCCATATGCTGAGCTTAGATTCCGCAAACGCCCGCGTGATGTAATCTGTCATCTCCGGGGTGATGCCGGTCTGCGCCTGCATCTGTGGCTCTACGCTGTGCATCTCGTTCAGCCGGGTGAGAAACTCCGGCTTGCCCGCCGTGTCCTGTTCAAGACGTTCCATCCAGCGGGTCGCCAGATCCATCGCCCGCGTGTCAGTAACGGGTATATCCTGTTCCAGCAGCGCGTTAGCCTCTGCCACCATCCCTGACCAGATAGCCGCCAGCGCATCCTTCTGTACCGCAAACGGCAACTGCTGTAACTCTTCTTTGCTAAACCAGCGATCGTACATATTCATTAACTCCAGAGTCTGTAGCCAGGACTCCAGATCCGGCGTCGCATCGTCGGTAAGCCCGGTACGCAGCTCCACCAGCCGGTCGCGCAGCGTGTGTATGCTGCGCAGCTGTTTATCCAGCAGCGTGATTTGCGCATCGAGTAGCTCGGTCAACGACAGCGACTCCTTTTCCAGAAAATCCCTGATTTCGGCAAGTTCCAGCCCCGCTTTTGCCAGCGCCTGGATCATGTGCAGACGCTGGACATCCGCCAGGTTGTAAAGCCGGTAACCTGCCGCGCTTCTGGCAGAAGGCAGCAACAGCCCTGTTTGCTCGTAGTGATGCAATGTCCGCACGGTGATACCGGCTCGTTTCGCCAGCTCACCCACCTGAATCAACATAACTGCTCCTTTTTACTTTGCCAGTGCCACCACTCTGGAGCCTTACGTTACGTGAGGGTCAATATGCTATGCAAAAAAAAAACGACTCCGGATGGAGTCGTTTCGATGTTCTTAATCAGGCACTAGCTGTGCTTATGCTGGTCACGACGACAGCGTTTGTCGTAGTGGCGCACCCACCAATATTTATCGCAGACTTCCTCATGTCCGCTCACGCGCGCCCCGGCGAGCCACAATACTGCACCGAGGAAGATGCTCAATACCGCGCCATGCGCGAAGTATTGTGGGAGATCAAGCTGCGGCAGTTGGTTTAAAATGGAATAACCTACGCCGACTACCATCACGAACAGTCCCAACCCCATTAGCACGTTACCGAGCATCGAAGCGTTTTTGCGTTTCATATGTCACCTCCGGAACTTTGGGTTGTCAGGGGAAAAGCCCCTAATCCTTGTGTGTAAAGTATAGACAACGCCCCTTTTATGAGTTGCGTGAATGATCACAATTACGAATAACGCACAAACAAAAGTTTACAAATAAGGCGTTGAACAGCTTGAAATTCTAATTGTTCAGATGAGTAATTATTCGAATTTCGCCGGGATAACCGCAGAATTTTGTCAAGCGGCGCGCCAGACAGTAAACTACGCGCCAGATCTGGAACCCATTAGGAATTGAATCGTGACGATTAAACTGATTGTCGGCCTCGCCAACCCGGGCGCGGAGTATGCGGCCACCCGCCACAACGCCGGGGCATGGTACGTCGATCTGCTGGCCGAACGGTTACGTGCTCCCCTGCGTGAAGAACCTAAATTCTTCGGCTACACCTCACGCATCAACCTTGCAGGAGCGGATGTTCGCCTGCTGGTGCCCACCACCTTTATGAACCTGAGTGGTAAAGCGGTGGCGGCAATGGCAACGTTTTATCGCATCAACCCGGATGAAATTCTGGTGGCTCACGATGAGCTGGATCTCCCGCCTGGCGTAGCAAAATTCAAGCTGGGCGGCGGACACGGCGGTCACAACGGTCTTAAAGACATCATCAGCAAGTTGGGCAATAACCCGAATTTCCACCGTTTGCGCGTGGGAATCGGCCATCCGGGCGATAAAAACAAAGTTGTCGGTTTCGTGCTCGGTAAGCCCCCGGTTTCAGAACAAAAACTGATTGACGAGGCGGTAGACGAAGCGGCGCGCTGCACTGAAGTCTGGCTGCAAGACGGCTTAACCAAAGCGACAAATCGCTTACACGCTTTCAAAGCGCAATAATCCGCCCGATACGGCTTTTTTACCGCGCGTCATGCGGGTTACGTGTATAATAGGCGTAGTTATTTACTTTTCATCAATCGGTTATCGTTAACGGATTGATTATCAAGATATTAAGGTGATTTAGAAATGGGATTCAAATGCGGTATCGTCGGTCTGCCAAACGTGGGCAAATCCACCCTGTTTAACGCGCTTACCAAAGCGGGTATCGAAGCGGCGAACTTCCCGTTCTGTACTATCGAACCTAACACCGGCGTGGTGCCAATGCCGGACCCGCGTCTGGACCAGCTTGCGGAAATCGTGAAGCCGCAGCGCATTCTGCCCACCACCATGGAGTTCGTGGACATCGCGGGCCTGGTAAAAGGCGCATCCAAAGGTGAAGGCCTGGGCAACCAGTTCCTGACCAACATCCGTGAAACTGAAGCGATCGGCCACGTTGTGCGCTGCTTCGAGAACGACAACATCATCCACGTAAACAACAAAGTGGATCCGGCTGACGATATCGACGTTATCAACACCGAGCTGGCGCTCTCTGACCTCGACACCTGCGAACGTGCAATTCACCGCGTGCAGAAGAAAGCCAAAGGCGGCGACAAGGACGCGAAAGCGGAACTGGCTGCGCTGGAAAAATGCCTGCCACAGCTGGAAAATGCGGGCATGCTGCGCGCGCTGAAAAACCTGACTGACGAAGACAAAGCGGCGATCAAATACCTGAGCTTCCTGACCCTGAAGCCAACCATGTACATTGCCAACGTTAACGAAGACGGTTTCGAGAACAACCCGTACCTGGACAAAGTGCGTGAAATTGCCGCGGCGGAAGGTTCTGTGGTTGTGGCGGTTTGCGCAGCCGTTGAGTCCGATATCGCCGAGCTGGACGACGCCGACCGTGAAGAGTTCATGGCCGAGTTGGGTCTGGAAGAGCCGGGCCTGAACCGCGTGATCCGCGCGGGCTATGAGCTGCTGAACCTGCAGACCTACTTCACCGCTGGCGTGAAGGAAGTGCGTGCCTGGACGATTCCTGTGGGTGCGACTGCGCCTCAGGCGGCCGGTAAGATCCACACCGACTTCGAGAAGGGCTTCATTCGTGCGCAGACTATCGCGTTTGAGGACTTTATCACCTACAAGGGTGAGCAAGGCGCGAAAGAAGCAGGCAAGATGCGTGCGGAAGGGAAAGATTACATCGTTAAAGATGGCGATGTGATGAACTTCCTGTTTAACGTTTGATTTGTTTTGAATGAAAAAAATCCACGCTTTGGCGTGGATTTTTTTATTTAGTTGTTTTAACTTTAAAAAAGACCTTCTTTGAGAGGGTAGCCTTTTACCCCTCCCCATGGATCGTCTAATAAAAATTTAGCAGTGATAGTGTCTTTATCCGGAACTAGAGTTAAATTATAATAAATTTCATCTCCTTCACAAATCTCATAAAAGAGCGAATACGTTTTATTGGTTACATCAATGTTTACGTCAAATTTCTCTGCCGCAGAAGCTATCTGAAGCTTATTTTTATCCGTAATAAAAAATGGCACTACCATGCAGCGTTGAGCATTATTATCTAATATAAAAGTATTATCTATTTTAATATAGACGTTTGCTCCAAATGCATCCTCTGGTAGTGGATCGAATATAACATAATCCTTGTGTAGAACAGCACCTTGAGAAACATTGCCTTTTCCCCACTGACTCAGCTTTTCGTCATAGTCTCTGGATCGTAACAATATTTGACTATGCGAAATCAGTAGATCAACTATTTGTATTTTTTTATCATTCATCACATTACCTCGATTTCTATTATCGCTCTACCGATAATGTGAAATCAGCCCATCAAAAATAAAATGCTTGTGAAATTCTTTAAAGAATTAATATGTAGCTGTAATATGAAAACTGACAGGGGAAACACTCTTCCCCTGATGCTCAAACATTGAGCAGAATGTTAGCAACAAGTGCAAACCCTACCGCCCCATTGTAGTTTGATTAGAGTATTCGGCAACAGATAACCGCCTGGTTTAGTCCTCTCCGTTATACAAACCCCAGCATAATTAAATATTTCCAGTTATTTTTTCTTCTATAAGATCAGCCTGACCAATAATTCTCCAAACGCCTTTACTGATATTAGAATTGCCGGTAAAGATAATCTTTATCTTTTTACCGCCCCATTCGCCAGCAAAAAAAATATAAAAAAACGAACGGAGAAAAAAATTTTCAATGTAATTAGCTATCAACAAAAATAAAAGTAAATATCCCGTATCAAATCTCCATCAACTTCATCAACAGTTCTAGTTTTGATTTTATTGAAGTCAGCTAAAATACCTTTCACTGGTACAACAGACTTTGATATATCATCATAAAATGCTTTTTGTTGACTTTCCGGAACATATTTTTTTATTAAAAAAACAAGATTCTTTCGTAACTCTTCATCTGTCATCGCTTTTACTCCGGAATTATAGTTACACGTTCAAAAATAACAGGGAAATTACGTTCGATTGGTAGCAACTGTAATGCCCCACCTTTACCATACTCAGGGTATGCACTGGTGAAAAGCTCATATCCAGGCCCTCGGCCACCATTGGCAAGAGGTACTTGCACCTGAGGCACTCCATTTTTATACAGTTGTAATGTATCAAACTCACCTAATAAACGAGCATCACTCCATGAATCTGGATTACCTTTTTCATAAAAAATTTGATAGGCGTCCCTGGCTTCATGTGCAGATTTATATTTCGTATACCCAAAATAACTTAACGGGGCTGATTTATTTTCTATTGTCTGTGGAGCATATTTGCTATCCATATAACGATATGCTGTAGAAGGCATAGTTGAACTAGGGCCACTTGGACCGACATAAAAATCAGGTTTGGTTTTACCGCTACACTCACGGCTCAACCCCCACGGATCCACCCACCCCAGCGCATTCGGCGCATACTGGTAAAGGTTTATCCCCCCCGCCAGCCCTATCGGGTCCTGCTGCGTAAACCTTCCGCAGTCCGGGTCGTAATATCGGAACAGATTGTAGTGCAGCCCTGTCTCACGGTCCAGATATTGCCCCTGCATACGCAGGTTCTGGGAATATCCTGATACCTGCGTCTCGCTTTCCCGCAGCAATTTGCCCCAGGCGCTGTTCACCCCTTCCCAGCGCACCTGTCCTTCGCTATCCGTCATCCGTTCCGGCGTGCCGTTCGGCTGACAGTGGAACCAGAATATTTCCGGGGCATCAACCCCGTCGATACGCGCCAGCGGATCGTAGCTGTCCTGATCGCTGTAAACGTAGGTCAGTGGCACTTCCCCGTGCACTTCCTGCAACAGCCGGAACCCTTCCCAGACAAACCGCGTGGTGACAGGCTTACCGGTTGGCTGGCCGCCCAGCATCTGGCGGCGCGTTTTGCTGATGCGTCGCCCGAGCGGATCGTAGCGGAAGCTGACCTGCGTCTGCGGCCTGTTGCGGTCCCGCGGCTGGCTGATCACCTCCGTCAGGCGGTGCTCACCGTCGTAGCGGTAGTGCCAGCGGGTCTGGCCGTTATCTTTCTCCACGGTGCGTCCGTGGACATCATAGCGCCAGCGAATGCCGTTCAGTTGCGTCAGGCGGTTATGCGTGACCTTCTCAGCAGATCCTTCGAGCGGGTTACCGGCTGCATCCCAGCGCCACTGCTCCTGTCCGGGCAGCGTGCCGTCCTGCACCAGCAGGCGCCCGGCGCTGTCGTACTGCCAGCGGTACCAGCTGAACGGATTATCGTCCCGCTCTTCGCGAACCAGATTATTGCGGTAGTCGTAATCCCAGCGGCGGGACCAGCGGCGCGGCGACGGGCGCTGAGCGTTGCCGGTAAAGACGTCCCGCCGATGCAGGCGACCAAGGCGGTCGTATTCGCTGCGGGTGGTCAGCAGCCCCTGCGTGCGGCTGGTTTCACGGTGAAGCTCGTCGCGGGTAAAGTCGGAAACCGACAGCTTATCGAGGGCAATGCTGAGCAGATGCCCGCTGCCGTAGTAGAACTGCTTCAGCTCGCGGCCATCGGGCAGCGTAACGGAGGTGCGGTTGCCCAGCGCATCATATCCCCACGCCAGCTCACCATGCTCGCTCGCTTCGCGCGTAACGCGACCAAGCGCGTCATACTCAAAGGCAAGCTCCTGCTCTGCCTCGGTGGTCCATGCGTCGGCTGAAAGCGCCGGATGCAGCCCAATCCGGCTTAACAGCCCGGACGGCGTGTAGTGGTAGCGGGTCTGCCCTTCTGGCGTGGTGCGGGCGACCAGCTGGCCGCTCGCGCTCCAGGCGAAGGCGTGGGTGATGGCCTCCGGATGGCCGGCGGCAAACGTGCGCGCTATCGTGCGTCCGCAGGCATCATAGCGATACTGCGAGGCCACGCCATCAAGCCCTACCTCTTCCAGCAGCAGCGAGTCAGCGCCCCAGCGGAACTGGTACGCTTCGCCGTTTTCGTTTTCCAGGGCAATCAGACGCCCGCGGCTGTCCCAGCGGCGACGGACCTCTTCACCCTGCGTATTACGGGTGGCGGTTAAGCGCCCCGCCGCATCGTATCTGAACTCACTCTCTTTCCCGTCGGCGCCCGCATGCTTCACCGGCAGGCCACGTTCGTTCCATGTGAGCGATTCCGTCCAGCCTTCCGGGCGATCGAGCTGCACCGGGCGCCCTGCGGCGTCGTAGCGGTAGCGCGTCTCTTCACCGTCGGCGCCTGTCTCAGCCACCAGCCAGCCCAGCGGATGATAGCGATAGCGGGTAACACGCCCGGAACAGTCCGTCGAACGGACAACCTGTCCGGCCTCGTTGTACTCCTGATAGCGGCTGTTGCCTGCGGCATCGACCTCTTCCACAACCTGGCCAAACTCGTCCCGGCGCAGCTTCGTGGTCTGCCCCAGCGGATCCACCACGCGCTTCAGCCCGTGGTGTTCGTCGTACCAGAAGCGGGTGGCGCTGCCGTCGGCTTCGATAATGGCCGAGGGAAGCGCGCGGTGCTCCAGCCAGGTGGTGGTGCGGGTATTGCCATCGGCGTCGATCTCCTGCACCCGGTTGCCCATCTCGTCGTAAACGAAGGTGACGGCATTGCCGAGCGGATCGATGCGACGCGTCAGAAGCTCGTTATCGTCCCACTCGTAGCGCCAGTTTTCACCGCGCTCGTCGACGTAGCGCACAATCAGATTCTGTGCGTTCCAGTAGTGGCGTCGCGTCTGGCCGTCGTAGTGCTCGACGGTCGTCAGCCCCGCGTCTAAATCGTAGCTAAAGCGGCAGCCATCGCCGGTGCTGGTGCGGTTTTCCACCACGCGCCAGTGGTCGAATTTTTGCCAGCGGTATTCGCTCTCCAGCCCCCCGGGCAAGCGGTGCCAGACCATCAGGCCGTGGTCGTTGTAACGGTATTCACGCGTCACCACGCCGGAGGCATCCGTCGCGCTTGCCAGCTGGCCGCGCGCATCGTAGCCCCACTGCATCAGCGGCCAGGTTTGGTTGCCGTCGAAATGGCTGGCTGCGGTAACCCGCTGCGGGAAACGTTCATCCTCATAGCGCAGGGTTACGTCTATCGCCCGCGGCTCGTCGTGAAGACCGATCAGCCTGCCGTGCTCGTCCCACGCCGTCAGCAGCGCGTTGCCGTATTCGTCGCTGAGGGAGGCCAGACGCAGGATAGAAGGATTCGCGCGGGTCGGTTTGTACAGACGCCACACCGCGCCGTCGTCGTCGGCAATCGCCACGTCGCCGTTCTCATTGCGGCGGATAATGATGCCTTCGCTGATGCTGTAAAACGCGCGGTCGACCGGCGGCAGCTCGAAGCTCAGCTCGCGCCCGGTTTCATCGAACCAGGTCGCATTGTTATCTTCCAGCGTCAGATAGCTGTCAAAAGTTGTAGCCCAGCCCAGACCGAACAGCCCTTCGCGGGTGGTCAGGCTGTTATAGCTGCGCTGCCAGCGCAGCGGGAAGCGCCCCGGCAGCGAGAAATCGAGCTCGTCGTCGTCATTCAGCACCTTCACGCCGGTGGCAGCATGAACCGGGTGCGAGGAGCCAAACACGGCATTCACCGCCATATCCGCCAGCATCCCACCGCCTGCCGCCGCCAGCGCACAGGGCATGTTTTTCAGGATCTTGCCCGGACGCCCGCGCAGCAGGGAGAGCGCAATCATCCCCAGCGCCAGACCCGGCGTTTTACCGCTTTTGATATCGCGGACCGTGAGCGTGTCCCCGCCGATGATCACGTTAGGAGAGACATCGTCGGAAACGGTGCCTTCGCAGGTGGTGCGATCTTTCGCGCGCACCGCAGGCTGGCCGTTGATGAAGACGCTTTTGGAGCCTTCCGCCAGATACTGCGGCCCGGAGTGTTTTTCACACGCCACCTTGTCTTCTTCCAGCGGCGAAGTTCCCGCAGCGGCAGAGGCCACGCTCGGCTGCCACATTTCGCTGCCAAACTGTCCGGCGGCGGAAAGCAGCATGCCCGCGTAATCGGCAAAGCTGCCCGGCGACTGCGGCTCAGGGGGCGGGGTATCGGCGGGCGTGAGCGTGCCTGCCGCGCGCGCGGCAGGGATTGCGTTGGTCAGAACGTTGTTCGAACCGGTGGTGATTTTGCCCGCAGGCGACGGCGGGAAAAGCGTATTACCTAACCCTTCCGCGGCATTGCTGATATCGTCTGTGATCCCCGCCACGTTCGCCAGCACACCACCGATAATTCCGCTTAACAGACAGCTGGACCCAATCGCCGCCACGCCCGCTGCGGCGGCTCCGGCACCGAGTAGTGGTGCCGCAGCCGTAGCCGCCAGCCCTACCGCCGCACCGATCACCGCATAGGCGGCACCTTCCGCCACAATGCTGGTGATGTCAGCAAAAATGCTGGAGTGAATAATCTCGTCGCCCTTACGGGCCGCGTTGTTATCGCTCATGCCTTACACATTCCGGTTGTCGTTTAGCGTCAGACTCTGCTTAAGCGCGCTCCAGCGCACCTCGTCCTCTTCGGTAAAGGCTCTGAGTGCCGAGAGGGTAAAAATCATCAATACCGGTTTGCCCGGCGTCTGCACGGCCAGCTGTTTTTGCCACAGGCGCTGCCCGTTGCGGTCAAAGGTGGTCTCAACTTCCAGCCCGTTAATTTTTCCATCAGGCCCGGCTTTTACGCTCCGGAATTCGCTCTGGGCAATCTCACCCATCTGAGGACGCAGCACGTCCCACTGGCGGTGAAACTCTTGTTTGTAGTCGCTGCCATCGGGAATCACGCCGCGGCTGACCACCACGGACAGCCCGCTTTCGTCATCGCGAATGATGTTCATGCTGTTATCCTGCCAGGCAGCAGGAAATAGGGAAAACGAACCTTCCTGGAGGGTGTATTTCATAAGTGAACTCGGGATGATTAATATTGAGAGAAACAAAAGAGGCCAATCCATGCTGGCCTTTTGGCTGGCTTTTTTATTTAAGCCACTGACCTGACTGTTCGACTAAAACATGACTGCCTTTGCTGACAACCAATTTCACAGGTGCATACGTCACGGTATAAGCGATCTCGCCATTCTTGTACGTTGAGCCGATTATTTTACCTGCAGAGTCGTGTAACGTTTTACCCCTTAAGGAGATCGTACTGTTATCGCTTTTGCGCACGCCGAGATAAACCATCTCGTCACATTTGCTCTCAAAATGGCCGCATTTGTTTATCAGCGAAATAGCGAATTTATCGGTGTCCAGTTTTCTGGTTTCCGCGTTTTGAACCGAAGCGGCTTTACGTAACGTATACCGCAGCGGGGCATAGTAATTACCTTTTTGAGGAGGAGTAATTAAACGCCATTCCATTTCACGCCCCTTTATTTCCAGAACAGCCCGTCCACCTACGCCGCCAAACGATGAGTTGAACTCAACGCTGGCATGATTGCCAGCGATCGTACCGCTAAGATTTTGCTCATCATCTTCCGGGCAATCTATGCGGTTTCCTCTCTGGGAGATATAGCAATAAGAGCCGGTGATCCGGTTGTCTGATTCAGCTAATCGCAGGGTTAACGTCGAGTCGTTCTTGAATTCGCCAGCCCACTCCCCGTCAAATACGAGTTTTGATTGGCCGAACGTTGCAAAATGCATCGCATTAAATCTGGCGGCCCACTGCTGAATATCGGTATGAATAACCGGGCTATTGTCAGATGACTGGTAATGAATAACGTCCGACGTCGGAACCACCCAGGCTGCAAAGATTTTGCCGTCAGGATTGATGACCAGCGCGGATGCATTCTCCTGATAGAGATCTTTTAACCAGCCTTCAACAAACAACCCACCACCTGTGGTGGTATGCGGTTCACCGAAGACATCAAAGTTATCAATAAAGGTCTGGTAATGATTTCCCAGCGTTTTCCTGAGATTGTCTGTCACTTCGCTGTCGTTAACGATGCGGCTAACCGTATCAAGCTTATTATATTGTGATAATTCAAGCGCCGTTGTGGTTTCAACGGGGCCTGTCAATAAAGCGGTGAACAATATGGCTGCCAAATGTTTTTTGGTCATAAATCACTCTGAAGTACCATTTTCGTAATTCATTGTTATTTTTACAACCTTACTGTCTTTAAGCTCAAAAGAGAGCAATTCCTTACCCAATTCATAGGAAACCCACTGCTCCCCGGAATCATTTTCGACCTGACCACTGCCGTAAGCTTTATTAAGTTCATTTATTGTTGAACCAATATGGATCCCGCGAACTGTTTTGCCATCCGGAGCAGTTAACGTAATCTGCGCCACAATATAATCGTCAACACTTCGCTCGGTTTTATCCCACCAGAGATTGGAACTGAATATTCTTAACCCAGTCTTCTGATGCTGGTAGAATTTATAGTTCGTTCCGTCAAAAGGAATTTCACCGACAAAACTACCTTCCACAGAAACTGCAATTTTACGCGCAACCTCAGGAGTCCATCTCTCACCCAGTGCCACAATCTGGTCGTTTAACTGCAGAGAAAAATCATCTTTAGCCAGAATGAGCGGCATAGTCTGAGCCATTACTTCATAACTGCTCAGAAAGGTAGACATGAGGGTAAAAAAAAGAGAGACAGAAAGGCGTTTTTTCACGTTAATCGTCATTTGCTGGATAAATATTATGCTACTCACTACTTTAAAAAGCAGTGAGTAATGAAATAAACATTTTTAGTCAGCGCTAATAGCGACCCCACCCAAGCAGTCAGGTTTTTTTACCGTAAAACTGAAGCTTATTTTTTGCCCATTCATATCCTTTAGCGCTGTATAACTGGTCACTTCGTTCTCCGAACGGCCTCGTGGATAATCAGTTAACGTCAGTTGCGGATAATGTTTTTTAACAGTGTCGAGAGTGATGCACTGGCCGGACGGTGAAAAATTCAGTAACGGTGCCATCCCGTCACTTTCTTTACTTAAACGTAAATCAATTGCAGTAATGTTCGTTCCATCCGCCAGTTTGATATCGTCGGCATTGTAGAAATTGATATATTCATTTTGTTTCGTTAGCTTGAATGACAACGGAGCGTTATCCAGACTGTTAACGGACAATGTTTTGAGTGATGCGCTCATTTCTTCAATGAACTGCCAAAGATCCTGTTTCTGCATGTTACCTCCTGCCATTCCCGTCGTTAATAAAGCCGCAAGCACCGCACCCGTTTTTAGACTATGGATAATTTTTATCATACCAACCGCCATAATAATCTTCGTAATATTGCCCTGTGGTAGACGTTTGTTCGCCTTTGCCAAAGATACGGCCTATCTGCGTACGCGCTTCACTTTCCTTTATAGCCCCACGTTCGAGAGAATCATAGATACGATTATATTGTGTCTGATTTGCCGGATTGCCTGCAATACCTATATCCCCACCCTTGTTGGCTATGATTTCGCGTTGGACCCGGATATTGTTCAAGGTTGCAGCGCCTTCATCACTGAGTGTGCTGTTGAGATAGGCGTCGCGCGAAGAAAAATCAATGTTGGGTTCATATAAAGCGTGACCACTTTCATGTGACAGAGACTGAACGACTGCATTCGGGTTACCGAGCTCATTTTTATCAACGGTAATAACGCGCTTTTGACGATTGGCAAACGTCCCCTTGCCTGCTTCACCTTCTTCAAATGTCCAGCCTCGTTTCTTTAACGTCGCTATGTCATTTTTCATCGTCGGTGATTTATCGACAAGACTATCTACATCCTTTCCATATCCGCTTGAAGGAACATTGGATGCTGGAGGCGTAGCGTTTTTAGAGGTTTCGGCTGGTGCGCTGGCAGCCACACCAGCCTTACTCTCCTTTCCCGGCGTAAATTTCGCCTGCACCGCCGCATCAATATCCCCTTTATGCCCAGAACCCGGCGCCGTTGTGCCCGGCTTGGTGCCAGAAGTATTCAGATGCAGCTTACCGCCCGTGGTGATATAACCATCTCCCTCAACGAAGAAGTTAAACTCTTTGCCGATCAGGTTAATCATGCCGTTAGCGTTCAGCTCAATAGCGCTCTCACCTGAGACCAGCCGCAGCTTCGTCCCGGATGCAATAACATACTGCTCGACCGCCGCATCCAGCTTGCCTTTCCCCGTCAGGATCTCGGTTCCACCTTTCACCGCTTGAGTCTGGTTTGCTTCCACACGATGCAGCTCATTTTTCTTCACGTAATGGCTGCGCGCCCCGCCGACACTGTGCGTTTCATCATTTTTAACGCTGGTATCCATATTGCGCTCGGCCTGGATCCATACCTGTTCTGCGCCCGCTTTATCCTCAAAGCGCAGGGCGTTGGCGTTGTCCACGGAGCCCCCTTTCGTGCGGCTCATAAAGCCCATCTGCGTCGCTGCGGCCGGAAGCGCCCACGGCGGCATGCTCGCGTCGTTGTACACGCGGCCGGTAATAATCGGACGGTCCGGGTCGCCGTTGATAAAGTCCACCACCACCTCGTCGCCGACGCGCGGGATCTGCACCCCGCCGTAACCCTGGCCTGCCCACGCGCTCGACACGCGAACCCAGCAGGAGCTGGTATCATCGCCCTTCGCCAGCCGGTCCCAGTGGAACTTCACCTTCACCCGGCCATATTTGTCCGTCCAGATACTCTCCCCCTTCGGCCCCACCACCTTCGCGGTCTGCGGGCCGTAGGTGCGCGGCCAAGCCGTGCTCTGCGCCGGACGGTAAACCACCGCCGACGGAATGACCGTGAAATCGGTACGGTGTATGGTCTCCCCCTCGCCGCTGGCGTAGCGGTTCTCCTCGAAGTGGTAGCCCGCCGCCGTCACCAGATACTCCCCGTTGTCGCTGAAGAACGGCGCGTTGGTTAACGTGAAGGTGTGCCCTGGCGCTATCCCCGCCGCCGTGGCGGTGGCCTGAATCTGCTGGTGCTCAACCTGCCAGCGCTCCTGACGGATACGGGCATAAAACTCCCCGTGACCTTTGTCCACAAAGCGCCCCGGCCAGTCGTACACGTCGATGCTGCCCGGCTTCGGCGACGCCGGGTTCTGCTGGGCCTGGAACAGCCACGCGTTCGGCTTGCGGAAGTCATAGTCGTCGAGGCTGTAAATCCCCGGCGTCACGCTGTCCTCCAGCGCCCACTGGCTGATACCCTCTTCATCCGTACTGCCGCCGGACGGCGTCTGGTGGTAAGGAATGACCTCATAGCCGCTGAACGGCTGATGCTGCGTGGCGGCGTCAGTCAGCACCAGCGTGTGCTTGTCCGCATCGTGTCTGAAGTGATACGCAATCCCTTCCAGCTCCATCAGGCGGCTGATAAAGTCCAGGCTCGACTCCTGATACTGCACGCAGTAGTCCCAGACCCGGTAGCTGCCGGTGAGCTTATCCTCAACGTTGACCTGATGCTCACCGAGCAGGGTTTTGACAATCTGCGGCACCGTCTGGCCCTGGAAGATACGCAGGTTACGGTCGCGCTTCATCGGCCACAGGTCCGGCTCCACCGTCAGCTGGTACACCGCATAGCGGGTGCCCGTCAGCTCAACGGCGCTGACCGCCACGCGGGTAATTTTTCCGTTAATATAGCGGGACGTCAGCAGATTCTGCGTCGGGATGGTCACCGTGACCGGCTGGCCCAGCAGCTTACTGCGGTCAATGCGCGCGTCCGTGCCGAGTACGGTCAGCGTCAGCGCAAACGACTCGGACATCGCCTCGCGGCCTGAGAGTTTCCAGAAAAGCAGCCCCTCCACCGGGAGCTGAACGGTAATTCGGTTGAGCATAATCATTATTCCACTATGGACTAATCTCAGTGCCAGAAGTTAACTCATTTCAATACGCAAAGCGTAAACGCTGCTGGTTTGATAATGAGTAGCTGTAAGATTGACTTCTCATGCCACAAAAAAACCACTTTTCCTGAATTTTCATCGAGATAAACAGTTACAAGAAAGTGTCTTCAGGGGCTCTATCGAACAATTCACCAGCCATTTTGGCGATACGTTCATGTTGTACGAGTTTATTTTTCCACTCCTGCGGAATAGCGGAATAACCATATAATGCTCCCGCTATTTGTCCCGCCGTTGCCGCAACGCTGTCAGCGTCATCGGCAAGATTGGCAGCCAGCAGAATCGCATCCCGGAAATTATCAGTATTCCATACGGACCACATCGCGGCCTCAAGCGTATCGATTACATAACCACTTGAACGAATCTGATCGCGAGTTTTTTGCTTATATTCACCCGCGTTGATAATCATTACACGTGGCTGAAGCGGCATGACATGCGGAGAAAAAATAAAATCTTTATTGCTACCATTAATCATATGCACAAGCAAATAACTTAAATACTGAGTGCTATTTATTGCTTCCGCGGCACCGTGTGTTGCGATACTTTGTTTTTTTGCTTCATAAAACGATTTGTTTAATGATTTTCTAAAAAAAATTGAGACAGGTGCTTGTCTGATAATGGATGCATTACCTGCAGTTTCTGGCGCAGTATTACCGCTCCACCCGGGACCAACAGTTAAATATTGCTCTAAAGCAAATCGAGTTGTATTACCTATATCAAAACAGATGCCATTTGAACTGTTATAACCATGCTGATACCAGTCCAGAAGCTTATTCCTGAAGCATATAGTATCAGCATCACCTTTCTCAAGAAGCGTTTCCGCAAGACATAATGCCATGGATGTATCATCCGTCCATTCACCTGCGCGGAGTCGAAATGGCCCACCACCTATCATATCTTTGACATGTGCTTTGTCACGAGGTAAAAATTCAAGCGTTGTACCTACGGCATCTCCAACAGCAAGACCAATAAGCGCACCGACAGCACGATCCCGTGATTCCGCGAGTGAGATGTTACATTGTGGTGTTAAGTCCCATTGTTTTTGTACATCGCAATCAAAAGATGATTCTAATAGTTTATCATTATATTTATACTGCATCTTCTGCTGGACTGAAAGACTGCTAACAGGTAAGTACTTACGATATATATCTACATATTTTAACAATACATTCAAATTAGCATGTAAGTCTATCACCATTCACCCATAATAAAATATTTTTAATATCAACCCCTAAAATTCATCAGGATATTTCATTTTAAGATTATGTTGTTTCATTCTGTAATTGGCATCAACCTCATGCGGCAGTCTAACCTTTAACCCTCGGCGGATTTGATCCACAATAAACCAGGCATCCGACAACCTTTCAAAAAACAACTCATCAGAGTTATCGAACTCCTTCACTGCATACATACCGAACGTCATTTCCCATAATTTCGCTTTATCCTTTTCCTTGCCTTCAATTAAATCACATAGAAATAATAATTGTTGTACAATAGAGTCGTACATTTGTAAAAGCGGAGAGTGAGGATCCTGATTTTTGACCTCAGCATATCTCTTTTTTGCTAAAATTAATGCTTTTTCAACATAACCAAAGATTGTCATTTTATCCTTTGCATGGGATTTAGTTAAATTAAAGCATCACACCAGATTGAAGTCATTAGATTCCACCGTTTATCATTGGCAATTCTAACTATAAGAAATTATCCTTAGGTGCTCTATCGAATAATTTACCCGCCATTGTAGCTATCCGTTCGTGTTGTACGAGTTTGTTTTTCCAGGCCTGCGGAATAGCGGAATAACCATATAATGCTCCCGCTATTTGTCCCGCCGTTGCCGCAACGCTGTCAGCGTCATCGGCAAGATTGGCAGCCAGCAGAATCGCATCCCGGAAATTATCAGTATTCCATACGGACCACATCGCGGCCTCAAGCGTATCGATTACATAACCACTTGAACGAATCTGATCGCGAGTTTTTTGCTTATACTCACCCGCATTTATGATCATTACACGCGCGCACAGTGGGAAAACATGAGGGGAAAAAGCTTCTTCTTTTTGATAACCGTTAATTAAATAGTGCAATACCAATCCCAGAAATTGGCATGCGTTAATTGCCTCTACCGCGCCATGCGTTGCTCGACTCTGAGCCTGGGATTCGAAGTAAATCGCACGCAGCGATTTTCGACGAAAGATAGACACCGGTGCTTGACGAATAACCCCAGCATTACCAGCAGTGTGTTTCTCTGTATTACCATACCAGGAAGGTCCGACACGCATATACTGTTCAAGTGCGAATCGCGTCGTATTCCCGATATCGAAGCACCGACCATTACTACTATTCTCTCCGTCAAGATACCATTTCAGGAGATATTTTCTAAGCACATCGGTGTGTATTCTGTTTTCTGAAAGATAAGTCTCTGCCAGACATAATGCCATGGACGTATCATCTGTCCATTCACCAGGTTTTAATTGAAAAGGTCCCCCACCAATCATATCCGCTACATGTTCACTGTCTCTGCGTTTAAATCCAAGAGTAGTGCCAACTGCATCTCCAACAGCCAAACCCACTAACGCCCCAAGTGCTTTATCGCGTGAAACATCTTCATTTGTGATTAAAGGTAATATTTCATCCCATACATGAGAGGAATTTGAATCATCAATGCTGCTTCTTATTACCTTACGAACATTAACTGGCATGTAGTTACGATAACGATCGGCATAATGATTAATTACTGAGTCTTCGCTGTAAAGATCTATCATCCCGCACCCTTTAATCAAACGTTGTTTACCACTTGCGATATCGTTTTTGCCTTTTCAAATACTCAACGTCTTGCTCATGAGGGAGAATAAACTTCAATCCTTTTCCCATTTGCGAAGCTATATAATTAACATTGGACAAATGCTGAGCAAGTTCTGCATCGGTTGTATCAAACTCTTTTGACGCAAGCACTCCAAGATTTAATTTGTGCAATTTACTTTTATCTTTCTCAGACCCCGTTAGAATAGACTTAATATAGTCCAACTGATTCTTCGCCATAACATATAAAGAAAATGTAGGATTTTCATCTAATCGATGATTAATTGCATCAATAGCATCATTGATATAATTCAGCGCGGTGTAATTTTCTTTACTCATGAGTCACCTCAAATACTGCCCTGGCGATGGCCTGAACCTGCGGATGCTCCACTTCTACCTGTTACACAGCATAGTGCGTGCCCGTTCTCTCAACGGCACCGTTCGCCACATGGATAATCTTGCCGTTAACATAGCGGGATGTCAGTTTTCAGAACAGAATATCCACTCCCGCGAGCTGAACGATAGTTCAGCTGAGCATGATTTTTTATTCCACGATGATCTGTTCTCAGTGCCTGAAGTTAACTAATCCTCAGAACGAGGGCGGTTATGATATTATTTCTGTGAAACAAAAAATAAAACCACATTTCTATGGTTTTATTTAGATGGCCATGAATTAACTTTGTCAGCTCATCGTTTTTCTATGCGAAACGTAGAAAGAATGATTTCCATGCATCGTTTATTGGCTTCGTAATAATAATCCTGATGATTACGATGAGGCCCAACCACCTCAACGTAACACCACAAATCATTCATTTTAAAGATACGCATATCGTAATAAGCCCTGATATTCTCAGCAGCACTGACTACCTCTCCCGTACAGCTAAAAAGATCGCCTGTAAACGAGGGATTGATATCATTTGGGATGCTGGCAATGTCCGATGTCGTAAGAGAGACCGCACTATCGTGGCGGTTAAAGCGCGCAGTTGCTTCATCGAAAATAGCCTGCGCAGCGGGATAATCAGCCTGACGGAAAAGACAGAAATTAATCACTCCATGGTTGACGTTACCTATTGTGTGTTCAATTACCAGACGATTATCATCCAGCGTATTCACCAGCCATGAATCCGGAATTTTAAATCCACTGTCATTTTTGTTGCTAAGGCTGACTGTTTTCAACAGTTCTGAAAGCATCAAATTGCTGCGATGCAGTAAATCCCAGTTGATAGCAATCAGGAAAATAGTATCGGCAATCGTGTTGTAATCTTTCGACGCACAAGCCGTTTTCAAAAGGAAGTAATTTCCCCCACCATTTACAGGATTATAATCCTTTTGCACCGTATATCGTGAAACGACCTCATCACCCGATGGCATCGTTTTAATGGACAGGATATCCGCAAACTTCCCGCTTCCTGAAGGATGCGTAATTATTCTTTGGCTCAGTACTTTCTCACCCATTAAATCGAGCTTATTTATAAGCCAGTCTGACGCATTCATCTCCCACTGACAGTGTTCATATGCAGCCCAGACTTCAATATAGGGGCCGGTGTCATCGGCGATGTATCGTCCGATATTCGTCAGCCCAACCTCCTGAAATGTGATCGGCTTTAACTCTGCTGGCTTAACATTCTGGGGTAACAATAGCCAGTAATGAAGCATCTCTTTTTCTGCAGAGGTATAGAGACATTTCCAGAAGTTTTCCCGAATCTCTTTTTCCTGATCCTTCATCTCAAGAGGGAAAAAATATTGTTTTTCAGCAACCATAATGCAACCTCACTCGTCGCGCTTACTTAAGCCATAAACCCGAAAACATAAGGAAGCTTCCGAGGGTAATTAAGCTCTTAGCAAAGATAAGTAAGCCAGGCGCCACGGCACGTGTCATAGACGATAATTTTTCATAATTTTCCGCGTTGTATCTTTTGTGCCCCCCCATAATCCCGGAAAATAACGTGCAGAGCAGCACTACTGTGATCTTTAATCCCCAAACACACAAGAAAGACATGGATAAGATGATCGAATAATGCTTGGCCGTTGCGACGGAAAATAATGACATTGACTGAGCAAGCCATTTCAACGTAAAGCCAATGACGACCGTAGCCACTAACACTAGAACGAACATTAACCCCGCAAGGAGCCACTGCTTTTTGTTAAATAAATCTTTTCCATTCCAGATAAGCGCTAGCGTCCAAATCATAAAGACTATAAAGAAAAACCAATGCATCACAACGTTCCCCATTTACACATTTTAATCTCCTATCAGGACTGTAACACAGCCAGTCTTAATCACACCATCGCCACTGCCCGCCGCTGGGGACGGCTTACTTTCATCATCGTCATAAATCCAGTCAAGGATCGGTTTGAGAGCAAATTTGATACTGGCATCCCCTCCCAGACCGAGCGCCGCTGCAAGCTCACCGGACACCTTAAGGTTAAATGAATAATCAGTGCTATCAATCCAGGTTCCCACGCCTGCAGAAGCGCCAGCGCTCCCTGCACTCCCTGAAAGTTTGCCATCGGCAACGACTACGCCATAAAAATCGGCTTTAGCCGTCGCCTCTCCTTTGACCGCCGCGGCTTCTGCGCCAAGTTCAACATTAAAACCATAACGCCCTTTATTTCCGTCATATAGTTCACTGACGGCCTTCGCTTCAGCGGTTGCCAGGTATACATCCCCACCGACGCCGCCGTACTGTTGCCCTTCTTTTCCAATGCTTCCCGAGGCGCCATATTGTATTGCGGTGGCGTTTGCATTGAGATTAATCGCCCCGTAATCAGCTCGATCGGTCACTAACGTGCCGCTGGCAGTCGCCACCCCTACTTTAGTACGTACCTCGCCTTTATATTTATCCTGACTTTTTGTATTCCCGACCGTGATATCGGCAAGTGCGAATCCGACTGAAGCCGTATCGGGTTTTCCAAAGCCGGATTTATCTTCAAGGCTTGCATAGGCGCCAAGCACACGGGCGTCGTAAACATCACCATGTATAGCACCATCTTTACCCGCATCCTTCGCCGCCGTTCCGCCCCAGTATTGCGGAGGTGCGGGTTGAGTGGATGCGACCGCAGGGGTCGCTGAGGTATTGCAACCCGTCTTGTCACCTTCCCTGGCGAGAGGCAAACCATTTACAAATACCGTTGTTGAACCACTGAGAATACTTCCCTGACCATGTTGGGAGCATGAAAGCGGGTCGCCTTTTCGTGCTGCCGGAAATCCGCCAATAATTACGTTGGGACTTCCGCTTTGAATTGGGCCAGTATGTGCGCTGGAATCAATGCGCGCTCTGGCGGCTGGTTTTCCCATAATAGCGTTCTCTGTACGCAGATTAACTGTTAACTTTTACAATCGCGCCCTTAATATCGGTAAGGTTAGTTCCCGTTATACTCACCGTATCATTTGCTTTGAGCTCGGTATTGATCCCATCACCTAGTCTTGTAAGCTCATCACCTTTGAAGATGGCTTGTTCCACAGCCTCTGCTTTGAGGTTGCCTTGGCCTACGTGAATCTCAATGGTATCCGGGGCGATCAGAATATAGTTGTCTTTAACTTTGAGTTTAATCGTGGTCACAGATTCCAGCAGCGCGTTACCTTCTTTATCCATGGTCAAGGCGGTTTGATCTTTCCCAACGTTTATAACGTGCTTGTTACCAATATTATGCGTTTCATTATTACCTACATCTGATTTCAGGTTCCGCTTAATCGTAATATTCTCATCCTGTCCGATGGTTTTTCTACGATCGACACCGACATCATGAGTTTCAGAATTTTCAATATCCGTATCCATATTTTTTTCTGCATGGATCCAGATCTGCTCGTGCCCGGCTTTATCTTCAAAACGGAGAATATTGGCATTGTCTTTATGGCCATCTTTGCTGCGGCTATAAAAACCCATCTGCGTCGCCGCAGCCGGCAGCGCCCACGGCGGCATGCTCGCGTCGTTGTACACGCGGCCGGTAATAATCGGACGGTCCGGGTCGCCGTTGATAAAGTCCACCACCACCTCGTCGCCGACGCGCGGGATCTGCACCCCGCCGTAGCCCTGGCCCGCCCACGCGCTCGACACGCGAACCCAGCAGGAGCTGGTGTCATCGCCCTTCGCCAGCCGGTCCCAGTGGAACTTCACCTTCACCCGGCCATATTTATCCGTCCAGATACTCTCCCCCTTCGGCCCCACCACCTTCGCCGTCTGCGGGCCGTAGGTGCGCGGCCACGCCGTGGACTGCGCCGGACGGTAAACCACCGCCGACGGAATGACCGTGAAATCGGTACGGTGTATGGTCTCCCCCTCGCCGCTGGCGTAGCGGTTCTCCTCGAAGTGGTAGCCCGCTGCCGTCACCAGATACTCCCCGTTGTCGCTGAAGAACGGCGCGTTGGTTAACGTGAAGGTGTGCCCTGGCGCTATCCCCGCCGCCGTGGCGGTGGCCTGAATCTGCTGATGCTCCACCTGCCAGCGCTCCTGACGGATACGGGCATAGAACTCCCCGTGACCTTTGTCCACAAAGCGACCCGGCCAGTCGTACACGTCAATGCTGCCCGGCTTCGGCGACGCCGGGTTCTGCTGGGCCTGGAAAAGCCACGCGTTCGGCTTGCGGAAGTCATAGTCGTCGAGGCTGTAAATCCCCGGCGTCACGCTGTCCTCCAGCGCCCACTGGCTGATACCCTCTTCATCCGTGCTGCCGCCGGACGGCGTCTGGTGGTACGGGATGACCTCATAGCCGCTGAACGGCTGATGCTGCGTGGCGGCGTCAGTCAGCACCAGGGTGTGCTTGTCCGCCCCATGGCGGAAGTGATACGCAATCCCCTCCAGCTCCATCAGGCGGCTGATAAAGTCCAGGCTCGACTCCTGATACTGCACGCAGTAGTCCCAGACCCGGTAGCTGCCGGTGAGTTTATCCTCAACGTTGACCTGATGCTCGCCCAGCAGGGTTTTGACAATCTGCGGCACCGTCTGCCCCTGGAAGATACGCAGGTTACGGTCGCGCTTCATCGGCCACAGGTCCGGCTCCACCGTCAGCTGGTACACCGCATAGCGGGTGCCCGTCAGCTCAACGGCGCTCACCGCCACGCGGGTAATCTTGCCGTTAATATAGCGGGACGTCAGCAGGCTCTGCGTCGGGATGGTCACCGTGACCGGCTGGCCCAGCAGCTTACTGCGGTCAATGCGCGCGTCCGTGCCGAGCACGGTCAGCGTCAGCGCAAACGACTCGGACATCGCCTCGCGGCCTGAGAGTTTCCAGAACAGAAGCCCCTCCACCGGGAGCTGAACGGTAATTCGGTTGAGCATAATCTTTATTCCATTTAGCTTATGCGATGCAAAAAAGCGGGTCGCATCTCTGATAAAGCATCATTCAAGAAAGGGGCTTTTCCCGCTCGTTCATCCAAAAAACAAGAGAGTAGATTTTCAGTGACTCTGATGTGACAAATAACCCTACATTCAACCAGACGTTTGAAATTCCAAACACGCTTACTAAAAGAGGGAAAAATGAGACTGAACATCTGAATGAAATCAAACGAAATAATTCCTGAACAAGAGCAAATTTGACTGCACCGTTCTTTCGTTTGAAGAATAACCAGGCCGAAGCAAACAAAGAGAGTAGTAAAAGTAAGTCAAGCACAAAAAAAAGCATGACCAAAATGCTGAAACCATCACCTGCAAAATAATTCAACGAAGCACTAAATGCTTTTGCGTCAGAAAGAAATGGGATTCTGTTGTGGCGTACTGAATTCGCGCAATAAATTAAAATTGCGAGAAGATCCATACTTCCCCAGAAATACCCTGATTTACTCTTTAAATGAGCGACATTTTGTTTATACACGTAATTAACACTGACAAAAATGGAATTCCGCAACTTCGCTTCAGCTAACTCTCCGGGGTCGGAGACAAAAGGGCCTGTCGTTTTTCACTGACGGTGGTCAATTAAGACCACCGCTACTAAGCCAACTGAGCTTTCAATCCTAAAGCGATTTTGTACATAAAGAGGAGAGACGCTCTTCGAACACCTTTGGAATAAGTCTCTGGCCTTGAAGATCGTGCATTACTAAGGATTCACCAGCCAGGTGCCCGGCTTGCTGATATCCAGCGTCTGGCTGCGCGTTCTCCCGTTGCCCTGCAGTTCAATCTTCGTCTCACCGGCTGGCAGCTTGAGCGAGGCATAGCCGTTGGTCGCCGGACGCAGCGCTTTTGGCTCACCGTTAACTTTCAGCGTTTCGCCGTCCTGGATACGGATATAGACCAGCGCAATCGGGCTGGCGTCGGCTGGCGGTGGTGTCTGTTGCGCCGTCGCTGGCTCGCTCACCGTCGCGGCTTCTGGCTTCACCTCTGGCGCGTTCGCGGCAGTTTCTGTCGGACGCGTCTCTGACGGAGCCTGGGCAGCCTGCTCAGGCGCATCATTCCCACCGCTGAACAGCATCGCCCCGGCGACAACGCCCACCAGCACGCCCGCGGCAACCATGCCCGGGATCTTATAGCGACGCCAGTCGAGCACCGAAGCTGGCTTCTCTTCCTCAACCGGAACCAGCATGGTGCCGGTCTTTTTGGCGGTGAGCACGTCGTTGATCCCGGCGACCGGCATCTCAATCAGCGCCGCGAATTCGTCGATAGACTGCGGACGATCCTCCATGTGCAGCGCCAGCGCGCGGTCGATGGCCTGCAGCAGCGGGATGGAGTAGCCCTGCGGCATGATTTCCACCAGCGGCTTACAGGTATCCTGGATGGAGCGCACCACGCTGACCGGCGGCGGAGAACCCACAATCAGGGTACGCAGCACCGCGCCGAGGGCGTAAATATCCGTCCACGGCCCCTGCTCGCTCTCGTTGTCGTCGGTGTACTGCTCAATCGGCGCAAAGCCGGGGCGCAGCATGGTTTCCGTTTCGTCGGAAAGGTTACCGATGGTGCGGCGCGCGGAGCCGAAATCGAGCAGCACCGGCAGGCCGTTATCCTGGATCTGAATGTTATCCAGAGAGATATCACGGTGCAGATAGCCTTCGTCGTGGATGGTCTTGATCGCCCCGAACAGCATCGGCAGCGTGCGGCGGATCCAGGCCTCGTTGATCAGCTCCGGTTTTTCTTCGCGCAGGCGTGAAAGCGTGGTGCCGCTGTAAAACAGCGTCCCCATGTAAGCCGTGTCGTTTTGCACCCAGAAACGCAGGACGTGCAGCAGGTTCGGGTGGTTAAAACGCGCCAGCAGACGCGCTTCCTGAATAAAGCTGTTCAGGCCCGCGGAAAATGCTTTGCCAAAGCGCTCGCTGCGCAGCACCAGGGTCATGTCGTCGCCGCGCACGGCGAGCGAGGAAGGCATAAATTCTTTGATAGCGATAGTGCGTTCGAGCTGGTGATCCCACGCGCGATAGACAATGCCAAAACCGCCGCCGCCGATCACCTCTTTGATTTCAAACTCGTTGAAGCGGTACCCGACCGGGAGCGCGTTTGGGACAGTCCGATTGTTATCATTATCCGTCATCTTTTACAGTTCTCTTGATGATTATTACGCGGCAAACTGACAGTGAAACTCGCCCTGCTCGCAGGTGACATGCAGGCGTCGGAACTGCTCGTCGCTGCGGCTGGCGGTAAGTAAGATCTGGCTCATCTGAGGCAGCAGGGTGTTAGTAAGAATAGCATCCACCATGCGGCCCCCGGACTCCACCTCGGTGCAGCGCTGAACAATCTGTTCCACCACGCTGTCGTCAAACTCAGAAATAATGCTGTGATTCTCTTCCAGACGACGCTGAATGCGCTTGAGCTGCAGGCGCACAATCTGCCCGAGCATCTCGTCGCTGAGCGGGTAGTACGGCACCACCAGCAGGCGGCCCAGCAGCGCCGGCGGGAATACTTCCAGCAGCGGCTGGCGCAGCGCGCCGCTTAACGCATCAGGCTCCGGCATCAGCTCCGGATCGGCGCACATGGCGCTTATCAGCTCGGTACCCACGTTGGACGTCAGAATGATAATGGTGTTACGGAAATCAATGTGGCGCCCCTCGCCGTCCTCCATCCAGCCTTTGTCGAAGACCTGGAAGAAGATCTCATGGACGTCCGGGTGCGCTTTTTCAATTTCGTCCAGCAGCACCACGCTGTAAGGGCGACGGCGCACGGCCTCGGTTAACACGCCGCCTTCACCATACCCTACGTATCCCGGAGGCGCACCTTTTAAGGTGGAAACGGTGTGCGCTTCCTGGAACTCGCTCATGTTGATAGTGATGACGTTCTGCTCGCCGCCGTACAGAGATTCCGCCAGCGCCAGCGCGGTTTCAGTTTTCCCGACGCCGGACGGGCCGCACAGCATAAAGACGCCCACCGGTTTGTTCGGATCGTCGAGCTTCGCCCGCGAGGTTTTCACGCGGCGGGCAATGAGATCCAGCCCGTGACGCTGGCCGATAACGCGCTGGTTCAGCGTATCGGCAAGGTTCAGCACCGCGTCGATCTCGTTTTTCACCATCCGGCCCAGCGGGATCCCGGTCCAGTCAGAGACGACTGCGGCGACCACGTTTTCATCTACCGCCGCAAACAGCAGCGGCTCTTCACCCTGCAAGGCGTTCAGCGCCTGCTGCTGCTCCGCCAGCTGGCTGCGCAGCTCGGCGGTCTCTTCCTCGCCCGCCGCAAACAGCGCGGCGCGCAGGCGGATGATCTCCTGCACCAGACCGCGCTCGTCTTCCCAGCGCCGGGCCAGAGCTTCGCGTTTTGTTTCATACGCGTCGCGCTCTGTGATTAATGCCGTTACGCGCTCTGCGTCACCGGCGCCGACGCGCGCTTCGCGTTCAGCAATTTCAATTTCCACGTCCAGCGCGGCAAGATGGCGCAGGCAGTCTTCCAGCTGCGCCGGCGGCGCGCTCTGGCTGACGGCCACGCGGGCACAGGCGGTGTCGAGCAGCGCAACGGCTTTGTCCGGCAGCTGACGCGCCGGGATATAGCGATGGGACAGCTTCACCGCCGCGCTGACCGCTTCGTCGAGCAGCAGGACCTGGTGGTGCGTCTCCAGCGGCGACACGGTGCTGCGTAGCATCAGAATGGCTTTCGCTTCGTCCGGCTCGTGAACCTGTACGGTCTGGAAACGACGGGTCAGCGCCGGGTCTTTCTCGATGTACTTTTTGTATTCCGCCCAGGTGGTGGCACCGATGGTGCGTAGCTGACCGCGCGCCAGGGCCGGCTTCAGCAGGTTCGCCGCATCGCCGGTTCCCTGCTGGCCGCCTGCACCAATCAGAGTGTGGATCTCATCGATAAACAGAATAATCGGCGTGGCGCTGGACTGGACTTCGTTAATGAGCGCCTGCAGACGGGCTTCAAACTCGCCTTTCATGCCCGCGCCTGCCTGCAGCATGCCGATATCCAGCAGCCACAGCTGAATGTTCTGCAGCGGCTCCGGCACGTCGCCGTCGGCGATACGCAGCGCCAGCCCTTCAACGACTGCGGTTTTGCCGACCCCGGCCTCCCCGGTCAGCAGCGGGTTGTTCTGGCGGCGACGCATCAGGATATCCACCATCTGGCGGATCTCCTCGTCGCGCCCGACAACCGGGTCAATCTTCCCGTCGCGGGCGCGGGCGGTCAGGTCCTGGCCGTACTGGGCCAGCGTTCCCTGGGCCGCCGGGACCGCACCCGCCGGTGCATCGACGGCGGCAGCAGCCTGCTGCGTCTCTTTGCTGTTGGCGCAAATAGCGTCGAACTGCTCGATCAGCACTTCGACGTTAAGACGGGTGAACTGCGCCGAGATGCTCTTCAGCACGTTGGCCAGATTCCAGGTTTTGAGGATGCCAATCAGCAAATGGCCGCCGCGAATGCGGCTGACGCCAAACTTCAGCGAGCCGAATACCCAGGCGCGCTCCACGGCGCTGTCGATATGTTCGGAGAGATCGGAAACGGAACTTGCGCCGCGCGGCAGAGCGTCCAGCGCAGCCACGATATCGCGCGTTAGCTGCTGTTCGTCGAGGGCAAAGTGGCGGATGACCTGCTGCAGATCGCCATCCTGCTGCTGCATCAGCTGATGCAGCCAGTGCACCAGCTCAACGTAGGGGTTGCCGCGCAGCTTGCAGAAGGCAGTCGCGCTTTCCAGAGAGGTAAATAACAGCGTATCCAGTTTGCCGAAAAGCACGGCACGGCTAATTTCTGACATGTTCGGTTCCGTTGATAACAATGCGTTAGAAAAATTTATCGCTCTGCGCGATACACCAGATCGCCACGCGGGACAGGCTGCGGCTGATGCCCCAGCCAGGTGTTATAGCCTAATCGCCCATCGCTGCCGAGCGTGGTGCCCTGCACCGCGTCTTCACGCAGGATCACCCTTGTTTCCCATTCAAACTCAATTCCCGCGTACTGGCGCACCCAGTCGCGCAGCTCGGTGACCCACGCTTCGCCCGGCAAAAATCGGTTGTACTCCTCCGCGCTCAGCGGGCCGATCTCGATACGAAACTTATGCTGCACGTCGCGGACGGCGACGCCGAGAAACGCGGATTCCCCCATGCGCGGCATGCGGCGTCCTGCTCCCAGCTGCGCCTGCTCGCGCGTGGAGAGCGGCATCCACTGCGGCACGTTGCTCACCAGCTTAACCGGCGCTTTAAAATAGCTGCGCAGGATCTTCTCCAGCCCTTCCGGATCCCGCCCATGGCGGGTCAGGTGCCCGGCGTGGGTAAAGCGGGCATGGGCGCTCAGGCTGCCCTTGTTCATCTGACCCGGCTGTCCCATGCCGATCAGCGACGCCAGGTAGCCCTCAAAGCGCTTATTGTCGGCGCGATCGAGGGAAACGGCAGGCTGCGCATCCGCCCAGGCGCGGTAAAACAGCAGCGCCAGACGATGATGGAACAGATCGGCAAACGCGCTGAGGCTGGTGTCCTGATGATGATGAATCCGCTCGCGGGCGTACTCGGTCATATGCACCGGCAGCGGGCCGTTCGGGCCAAACAGGCCAAAGCTGAGGATCGACACCTCATGCAGCCCGCTTTCTTCACGCTGTCGTACCTGGGCCAGCGTCGACGGCGCAAAGCTCATTGAGGGCTGCTGGCCAATGCGCAGCGGCTCAAATTTCGGCAGCGGCGCGCGTCCCAGCGGGTAGCGCTCGCCGCCCTGGGCATCAATGCGCCTTAACAGCTGAAACAGATCGTAGCGCCAGGGCGTCTCGCGGACCCCCTGCCAGAACGTATCCGGCAGCTTCGTCAGGCGATGCACGCGCAGCGGTGCGGTGGCAGCGTCACTCATACCAGCGCCCTTTTACCCATGCGCGGCGCCCAGTAGCCTATCTCGCCGCGCTGCTGACTCTTCAGGGTGAACTCGGTGAAGCTGTTGATGGAGACCAGACGGGCAAAAAGGCGCTCCATCACGCTGCCGAAAAGCCACGGGCTGGCGCCGGAAAACGCCCGCTCGTCCACCGTCAGGGTGATGCCAATTCCGCGGGCGAAAACGACCGGGCCGGGTTCAGGCACGCGGCGGTGTACCGGCTCCAGCACGCAGTGGCGAACCCCCTCCACCTGACGCGCAACCGGCGTTTCGGCCAGGTTGGCATACAGACCTAACAGCTGGCGCAGCGCCGCTGCCCCCTCTTCATTTTCGCTGTCCATCAGGCTGAGGTAGTTCATCTGCAGCTGGCTTATGAGCCGCCAGGTGCTGAACCCTTCCGCCAGCGCCGGACGCGGCGGCGTCGGGCCTTTGCGCAGGGTTAACCCCTTCACCGGCATGGAGTCGGCCATAATGAACTGCCCGAGCTCCTGCTGGAGCATCAGCGGCAGGTCGCGGCTGGTACAGAGCACCTCGGCAGAGATGTAGCGCAGGTTTTCCTGCCACGGGGCATGCTGTTCATCCACCAGCGAGACAAAGACCTCCGAGCCGATATAGCCGGTACGGGTGCCGTAGCGCAGGGCGTGCTCGGAGAGCACACGCTGTTCCCGGCGCAGGGAAAAATAGGCCCCGTAGTTGCCCGCGTCGCCGCTCCAGGTGCTCCAGAACGGACGAAACGTCTGGTCGTCGCGCTGGCCGTCGGCGCTGCCAAAAATTTTATTTACCGCATAAATTTCGTAGTCCAGCGGGCGGATGTTATCGACCACCAGATGGTATTCATGCTGGCCTTCATTCAGCTTCTGCCGGGCTGCCACTTTCGGGAACAGGTTGATGACCGGCGTGCAGTGCAGCGCCAGATGGCTGGCGTCGACCACGCGCTCCAGCTGTTCATCCGACTTATCCAGCAGAATGAAGATATCGAAGGCTTTTTCGTTTTCGCAGCGCTGGATAAGCGTGCTCAGACCGCTCAGGCTGATAAAGCGGAAGCGGGCCGGAAACGCAAAATACTCCTGCAGCAGACGGTAGCCGTCAAAGTTGCGCAGATCGTCCGGGAGGAGCGCCTGGTCCGGCGCAAAGCCCTCCTGACGCAGCGCATCCGTTGCCAGCAGCTGTCGCTGCGGCTGCGGGCTGACCGTCTGGCAGACGATCCCGGCGTGGTGCTCCATCACCAGCTCCAGCAGCTTCAGCGCCTCAATGTCCGGGCCGCTGAGGAAAAACTCCAGCCGGTCAAAATTCAGGTGCCCGAGATTTTGCGGGCCGTCGCAGGCAATGCGGATCCGCAAAGCGCTGTTGATCCCCCGCTGGCTTAAGCCGAGCTGCGCCAGCGGCAGGTCAGCGGGCACGCCGCCGAGCTCAACTTTGTCGATTTTCAGCGGCAGCAGATTGACCTCGTGCGCGGTGGTATAGCTGCAGGTTACACCGGTTTTTTTCAGCGCCAGGCTGTCCATCATGGTGCCGCGCGGCACAATAAAGCCGTTGCTCAGATCGCCGCGGCTGCTGTCGGGCTCAATTTCCGCAATCGCCATTGAAGGGGTGGGCGCGAGGTAGTTCGGCGCGATCATCTCCAGCAGACGCTGGGAGAAACGCGGAAACTCCGCGTCCATTTTCATCTGCACGCGGGAGGTCAGAAACGCGAAACCTTCCATCAGGCGTTCGGTGTACGGGTCCGCCACTTCGATGCCGCGCATGCCCAGCCGCCCGGCGACCTTCGGATAGCGTTCGGCAAACTCGGCCCCCATTTCGCGCAGGTAGGCCAGCTCACGGTTGTAATATTCGAGCAGTTTACTTTCCATGATTACCCCGCATCTTTCAGTTCAAAATGGCCGTTTTCCAGATCGACATCGGTGCGAAACAGAAACTCCAGCGGGTACGGCACACACCATAAGCGCCCTTTAATCTCGATGGAGAGCACGTTGTGCAGATCCAGCGAGGAGGTATCCGACACGCAGCGGACCTGCAGCCCCTGCGGCAAAATGCGCGGTTCAAAATTGATGATGGCCTCGGTGAGCTTGCGCTGAATATCGTGCCATTCGATGTCCGACATTCTCTTCCCGGCGAGCGGCGCGACGCCAAAGTTAACCACCGAGCGGCTCACGTGCGGCAAGGCGCTCAAATCCCCGGAGGCATCGTGGTTGATGGTGTTAAACAGCCACTGCAGATCCCGCAGCACGTTACGACGCAGCGCTGCGTGGGTGATCAGGTTGCTGTTGGCCGGCTCGCGTTTTTTTTCCGGGTCGTTATCGGTGAGGCGATCGAGCAGCGAAGGCTGCATTTTGTCGCGCGCCCCCACCTTCTCCTGCCTGCTGCGGGCTTGCCAGCCGCTGCGCAGCAGATCGCCTTCGCCAGCGGGATTACTCATCGGCTCCATCCGTCGCAAACGACACGAGGCTTAACGACAGCAACGGGCTTTCGCTTTGCTCGCTGAGCCAGGCTTTCTGGCCCATCCCTTCGTACAGGGTGCCGTCCTCGTCGAGCGGCTGCCACTCGGTAGTGCGGCCCAGTTTGATCGCATCCGACGCATCGGCAGCAAACGGGTAACGCGCCGGGATCTGACATACCTGTTCCGTACCGTCAGTCAGGCGCACCAGCGCGTGACGCCAGACCAGATCGGTTACGCTGGCAGGCGCCTGGAAACGGATCTCGGCGATAGCGTTAAACGGCAGCCAGAAATAGCGGCCGTTCACGATGGTTTCGCACACCGGGCCGAGACGGGCATCGCCGTCCATCAGCCAGTCAAACGCCTGAGCTTCATCGTTTTCGAGGGTGATGTGGCCGGGAGTGGCCTGCGCCTGGTCAAGCGCTTCAAGGCGCAGCGACCGGGCACGCTCGCCCTCCTCACGGAGCGCCGCGGCCAGGGTGGTCAGCCACGGCCACTGAGTTTCAGGCATGGCCGGACGCGCCTGCCCCGCCATCACCTGTGCGCGCTGCAGCTCGCCCTGAATGGACTGCTCCAGCAGCGTGACGGTGGGTTTCGCCTGCGGCTTCAGCGCCAGCCAGCTTTTCAGCTGGGTCAGCGCGCGCGTCCCGTTGCCGCTGAGGATTAAAAACTGCACGAACGCGGCGCGGAGGTCTGCATCTGCCGGACGGGCTTTGATCTCCACTTCAAGACGCGCCAGCGCGTCGTTGAGCGTTTCACCCGCCAGGTGTTGATAGAGCGTATTCATAGCCATTCCTTAATTCGCCGCGCGCCAGGCGCCTACTGCCGGATCGCGCAGCTGAGGACGCAGGGTATCAATCAGAACGATATTCAGCGGGGTGCCTGGGGCAACCCAGGCGCTCCAGGTTTTCTTCACCGCCGCAATACGCGCCTGCAGTTTTGCATCGTCGCTGGCGGTCTCGCGGGAAATTTCTACCGCTACCGTGCCGTTGCTCTTCCAGCTGTTCAGGGTGCTGTCGTAAGGCAGGATCATCCAGCTCTGATCGCTGTCTGGCGTGCTGAATACCATGCGCTCTTTATTGACGGAGGTGATCAGCGCGTTTTCCGGATCGGCGCTCTGATTCAGCCCCATCACCGGGAAGCCGTGAATGTACGTCACCGCCATCTCTTTCTGCCCGCCGTTGCGGGACTGAGAGATAACGGTGTGACCGCTCAGCCAGCTGCCGTTACCGCAGCGGGTGGTGTCAGAATCCGGAATAAAGAGCGCCGGAGCGGACGCGCCGCCCTCCCAGAAGGTGCGCAGGTGGCAGCCATCCTGCAGGGTAAACTCCTGCCACGGCGTGCGGTCGGCGGCAACGGTGCGGGAAGCCACGTTCTGATCGGGTGGCAGTAACGCGCCGCTGGCTGGGGTTGCGGTGACGGTCTCGGCAGGCGCGGCCTGCTGCTGTTTCACCACCAGCGCCCAGTCCTGCGCTTTAGCTGCCGTGCCCTGCGCCAGCGTCGTCCCCTCGGGATCGTTGAGCGTCCAACTGAGTTTATTCACTTTGCTGCACTGGTGTTCCAGCAGCGAGCCAAGACGCGGCACAAAGTTTTCCAGCACAGAGACGTCTTTCTTGCCGTTCGCCACAATGCGCAGCGCCACCTCAGGCTTACACCAGCTTTGCGGGGTGTTGTCTTTGATGTTGTCGATCCAGATATCCAGCTTCTGCGCAGGAGACTGCACGATGCGGAAATTTTCAGCCTGCGCGGTGGAGGTCGCCGCCAGAAGTGCCAAACCCGATAGCCAAAGTTTCATATCGTTCCTTGTGTGTCTAATCAGTTCCGCAGGGAAGAAATTGTGCTGCATCAGAGAGGGTGTGCAGCAAAGTGGTGTCCTGAGGGTTGCCCATCCATACCGCCAGGGCGGTATAGTTATCCTGCGCATTCCCCTCCTGCTCGCCATTCTTTTGAATGATTTGGTTCATTAAGGTCAGCCACTCCTGCGGCGTATTGACCATGTGCAGCGACTGCTTCATTTGCTCTTCGCTGACGCCGTGCCAGAACCCGTCGGTGCAGAGTAAAAAGGCATCGCCGTCTTCTACCTGCACCACGTCGCTGTAGCTCGCTTCCGGTCCGCCGTTTTCAATTCCCAGCGCCAGATAAAGCAGGTTGCTGTTGAGATCGTCCGTCTGATGCCCGGCATCCTTCATCTGCTGCACCAGACTGTGGTCCGTGGTGACGTGCCACAGCCACCCCCGGCGAAACAGGTACAGGCGGCTGTCGCCGGCATGCGCCCAGTACGCCAGCCCGTAGTCCCGGTCAATGAACAGGCTGACCAGCGTCGTGCCCATCCGGCGATAGTCCTGAACGGCCTGCTGTTCGCTCAGAATGGTGCGATTCGCCGTCTGCACGTAGTCGCGGATATGCTGCGCGTTGAGGTGCTTGTCGCCATCGAAGCGGGAGATAATGCTGTTACGGGCCAGTTCCGCGGCGACTTCACCACCGGGCAGACCCGCGATGCCGTCGCAGACGACAAAGCAGGCTGAGCGTTCCCCTATGGTTTCTCCCGTCTGATCCTGGTTGCTGGCGCGCGTCCCCTGGCGGGAGAGAGAAGCGGTTGCGATATTCATTTGTCTTCCGATCCGCTCTGTGAGTCTTTGTACTGATTCACCTCCATGTCATACGCATGAAGGAAGGCTTCGCCGAACAGGGTGTGGAAGTCATCCTCAATCTCGCCCGCCGTCTCGCCATAGCTGCGAACAAAATAGTCCCACAGGGCGGCTTTGCGGCTGCCCGGCAGCGCCAGACGCGAGGTCATGCCGTTCTGCTTCGCCTGCTCCTCCAGCTGTTCCGGGTTAAAGGACTGCAGCATCGCGGCGATGATGGCGCGGATACCGGAGATCATCCCCAGCTGGTGCGCCTGAAGGTCGATCAGCGCGTCGCGCACCGATTTGGTCGGCGGCATAAAGCCCGGCATCGGGGTGCCGAACATCTGAATTAAGACGGTTTTCCCGGTCGGCAACAGCTTGAACGGGTTGTTGGCATCGTCCAGCACCATGGTCATATCGGCTTTTACGCCGCGTTTCAGGATGGAGCGCGACGAGAGCAGCGCCACGGTGCCCTGCGAGAACATGCCGAGAATCTGCCCCAACTGACGCATATTTTCCCGGTCAAACTGCGGAACAGGCTGCATTTCGCTCAGGCCCATACCTTCAAGCAGCGCCTGCAGTAGCTCGCCCTGCAGCACTTCACCCTTCTCGCCATTATTCGGGCTGGCGGTTGGGGATGCCGCGTTATTGACCGGGTCGATGCGCAGGCGCCCCTTCGGTGCCTGAGCGCTGCTGCGCGCAACGGCCTGCGGCGTAGGCATGGTGAAGCCTGCGTAATCCGGCCGCGCCGGCTCTTCTTCACGTGGCGTTTCCTGCGGCTCTGGGGCGAACAGCGGAGAATCGGCAAGCACGTCCTCTTCCTGCTCCGGTTCAGGCGTTGATGCTGGCTTTTCGTCTGCAATATCATCCGGGTGGGTCAACGGTGCTCCGCCCATCAGCCCGAGCGGGTCATCATTGCGCGCGGCTGGCGCGCTGGCCTTTCCACCGAACAGCGCCAGCGGGTCAAGCTCGTCCGCCGCGTCTTCTTTAGGGGCGGGTTGCCCCTCAACCGGCGGCACCAGCGTGGAAGGCGTCACATCGTCAAAAATGCTCTCTTTTTTGAACAGCGCTTCGTCGCTGAACAGCGTGTCCGGGTCGACGTTCTTGCGCTCAAGCGTTGGATCGCTGTCGTTGAACATCGCCAACGGATCTTCGGCATTACGCTCCGGCGCGGCGGGCTGGGAGAAGGGATCCTGTGAGGCCGCAGGCTGCGGTTTTGCGCGGTTGCTGGAGATGCTGTCGGAGATGGAGAACTCCTGCATCAGGCTGTCCCAGATTTCGGAAGGCACGGCGGTCGGTTCCGCCTTCCCGCGTGGCGCGGGGTTAGCAGGCTTCGCTTGCGCTGCGGGCGCAGCGGGTGCGGCTGTCGGACGCGCCTGCTGCTGCATGCTGGCCGCCATACGGCTCACCGGCTGTGTGTCGTGGATCAGTTCGGTCACTTCGATACGGTAGTCATCAATACCGAGAATGTCGCCATCCTGCAGTTCAACCTGACGTCCGCGCTCCAGCGGAATATCGTTTAATACCACGCGGGTGACGCTGCCACGGTTGGTGACACGGCACTCGCCCTGAGCGTCAACGTGGACAATGGCCTGCAGACGCGAGATGGTGCGGTCATTGTCCGGCAATACCAGATTGTTATCCGTACCGCGCCCAATGGTGCCGCCCGGGGCGTAAAAATCACAGCTGCTTTGCGGCGGCTGATGACCGGGTTTCGTAGAAATAATCGTGAATCGCATGGCGTATTCCTGCTGGTATGATTAGCGCTCAAACGCTGCCGCTCTCGGGACGAGAACGGCGGCGTTTGGGGCCGCTTCCATTGCTTCTATTTTGCGGTTTTGAGCGGACGAATCGCGTCGCTGTTGGCGATTAAGCTGCACTTTAAAACCTGATATTGACCCGGTTCAGTACCGCCTATCTTCTCTTTCAGAGAAGAAACAATGATCTGGTCAGCTTTTTCAAAATTTTCAGCAGGGAGATTGCTTGCTTCCAGCCAGGCGGCCGCGCTGGCCTCTGCATCATCTTTCAGACTTTTACTGTCCGCGATCTTACTGATGCAACGGTTTTGCACCCAATTTTCAAAGATTTGTTGCTGAGAAAAAGCGCTGACGGCAGGCAGATTTTGGGCATAAACAGCAGAGGCATTGATAGCCAATACCAGCAGTAATAAACGTTTCATTTCAGGCTCCAGAAGGTGGCGTTGGTCGGAATAAACGAACCATTACCCGGTGAGCCGAGGAAATGGCAATCATCAGAGCAAATATTTCCATTCCAGAGTGTTACATGACCGGTTGCGTCGCTCCAGCCATGCCCGGTAAAGATGATAATGCCTTGCTTGCCTGCAAATTGCGCAGGCGTTGGGGAAGAGACCGACATATCTGCATTGCCCAGTACCGTGGGTAGAAATGCAATCATATCTTTAACGCGGAACATATAGCGCTTTTTGTCGTTCCCGGTCACTGTCGCATATTTACTGTTAGAAGGAATCGGAATGCCACAGTAATTTAAAACGTAACTCATACGAATTGGGCAGGCATTTTTAAAAATACCGGCGTCGATATTATGCTGAACTTTTCCACCCAATAATTTGCCAACCTGTTCTACGTTTACGTTCACTTCTCTGAATCTGTTCCAGGCGGCACCAAAAGCAGGACGCATATGAGACATCTCGTTTCTCCTTGATAAGAAGCTCAGGGTAAAGTGAGCCCTTTCGGGCCCACTATTATTATGCTTCTTTGTTTTCTTTGATATTCCAGCCAGCGCTGCTTTCAGCACCTTTACCACCCGACGTGGTCTGCTCCCAGTACTGCTGTTTCACTTTCGCAGCCTGGAATGCATAGGTCACACCCACGGTGTCGCCGTTGTCTGCACCGGTGTACTGAACGGAAGTCACCAGCACATCTTCCAGCGTAATGCGGGAGTATTCCACCTGCTGACCGCCCGCTTTACAGACGGACAGCTCAACCTTAGTCAGGTGTTTACCGCTGGCGCAGTGTTTCAGGATAGCGGTGGTGGATTTGTCGATCAGCGCGTTAACGTGCAGGTCGTTAAAGTTAACTTTACCGGCACCGCCGCCACCGCCAACGCTCATATTACCTGGCTGGGAAGCGCCCCAGGAGAAGGAGGTAATATCAGTCCAGCCGGTGTGGTTAGAATCTTTAGATTCGCCCGTAACACCCTCGACCTTCAGAAACATATCAATAGCCATAATATCTACTCTTCGTGGATGAACAATATTGCTTTCGAAAAAGCACTTATATGGCAAACAGGAAAGCATGGGGCTGAATAAAACCGTCCATATTTTACCTCTGCCTCATATCAAATGACCCGTGTCATTTGACAGTCTTACATTCCTCCGAAATAACGGAATGAATGTGAAGTCATTATTACCGTTCCAGCCGTCTTTCTTGCCGGCCCGTGCAGATGTTGCTCTTACGCGTCTTTCGTCTTCAGCGACGGCAGTTTAGAAACCAGACGCAGAGAAACGGTCAGACCTTCCAGCTGGTAGTGTGGACGCAGGAAGAACTTCGCGGCGTAGTAGCCCGGGTTGTCTTCAATCTCCTGCACCTGCACTTCCGCAGCCGCCAGCGGTTTGCGGGACTTGGTTTCCTGGGAGGAGTTAGCCGGGTCACCGTCGACGTAGTTCATCACCCAGTCGTTCAGCCAGCGCTCCATCTCTTCGCGCTCGCGGAAGGAGCCGATTTTGTCGCGCACGATGCACTTCAGGTAGTGGGCAAAGCGGCAACAGGCGAACAGGTACGGCAGACGAGACGCCAGGCGCGCGTTGGCGGTGGCATCCGGATCGTGATACTCGGCCGGTTTTTGCAGGGACTGCGCGCCGATGAAGGCGGCAAAGTCGGAGTTTTTACGGTGTACCAGCGGCATAAAGCCGTTTTTCGCCAGCTCGGCTTCACGACGATCGCTGATGGCGATCTCGGTCGGGCACTTCATGTCCACGCCGCCGTCATCGCTCGGGAAGGTATGGCACGGCAGGTTTTCCACCGCCCCGCCGGACTCCACGCCGCGAATCGAGGTGCACCAGCCGTACTCTTTAAAGGAGCGGTTGATATTGGCGGCCATCGCATAGGCCGCGTTCGCCCACGAGTAGCTGTTGTGGTTCGCGCCATCGGTCTGCTCTTCAAAATCGAAGCTGTCCACCGGGTTGGTGCGAATGCCGTACGGCAGACGCGACAGGAAGCGCGGCATCACCAGCCCCAGATAGCGGGCATCTTCGGATTCACGCAGGGAACGCCAGGCGGCGTATTCGGTGTTCTGGAAGATCTTGGTCAGATCGCGCGGGTTAGCCAGCTCCTGCCAGGACTCCATCTGCATCACGCCCGGCGCGGTACCGGTAATGAACGGACAGTGCGCCGCAGAGCCGATGCGCGCCATTTCCCCGAGCAGCTCAACGTCCTGCGGGCTGTGGTCGAAGTAATAGTCGCCGACGATGCAGCCAAACGGCTCGCCGCCGAACTGACCGTACTCCTGCTCGTAGATTTTCTTGAAGATCGGGCTCTGGTCCCAGCCCACGCCCTTGTAGCGCTTCAGGGTGCGGCCCAGCTCCTGCTTGGAGATGCTCATAAAGCGGATCTTCAGCATCTCGTCAGTTTCGGTATTGTTGACCAGGTAGCTCAGGCCGCGCCAGGCGCTCTCCAGCTTCTGAAACTCTTCGTGGTGAATAATCTGGTTCACCTGCTGCGAGAGCTGCTCGTCGATACCGGCAATCAGGTTCTGAATGGTGCGGTAGGTGTCGTTCGAGAAGGTAACGGTATTTTCCAGCGCCTGCTGCGCCAGGGTCTTGACCGCACTCTCCACGGCGGAACGCGCCTGATCGGTTTTCGGGCGGAACTCTTTGTTCAGCAGCGCGCTGAACTCATCCTGGCTGAACGCCTGACCCGCCTGCTGATCGTGTTGTTGAGTCTGGTTGCTCATCGATTATTCCTCGCTACCTTTCGCACTTTCGTCATTTTTTGGCATCTGGCTCAGGGATTTGAGCAGCGTCGGATCCTGAAGGATTTTTGCGATCAGCTCTTCCGCGCCGTTTTTGCCGTCCATGTAGGTCAGCAGGTTAGAGAGCTGCGTGCGCGCCTCCAGCAGCTTGTTCAGCGGCTCAACCTTGCGGGCCACCGCGTCCGGCAGGAAGTCGTCCATGCTGTCGAAGGTCAGATCGACGTTGAGCTTACCTTCGCCGGTCAGGGTGTTATCTACCTGGAACGCCACGCGCGGCTTCAGCGCCTTCATGCGTTCATCGAAGTTATCGATGTCGATTTCCAGGAATTTACGCTCGTCGACGGCTGGCAGATTTTCCACCGGCTTGCCAACCAGATCGGCCATAACGCCCATCACAAACGGCAGCTGAATTTTGCGTTCTGCACCGTAGATCTCTACGTCGTATTCGATCTGCACGCGGGGAGCACGGTTGCGTGCGATGAATTTCTGTCCACTGTTACTCATTGCCATGATGTTCTCCATCAAAGATGCGCGGTGAAGGTGAAACGGCAGACTCCATGCCTGTCGTCATAATGCCAGGACGCGTCATTCGCGGCGTCCAAAGATGTTTTCCAGTTGGTTAACGCCGTCTGGCGCCAGGTCGCGAATAATGTCCATAAAGTTAAGTTCTGACAGCCGCTGCACCCGTTCAATCATCAGCGGCGCGGGGTGGCTCGGTTCGTACTGCGCGAAATACTGCTTCGCTTTTTCCAGCATTAGCTGCGCGTCGGCGCGGCTGGTAACCTGCACGCTGCGCCAGTCGGTGACCGGCTGAACGGGCTGCGCTGCCGCAGGCTGCGGCTCAGCGTGCTGTTCAGCCTGCGCTTCACGGTTCGGCAGCAGCTTGCTGATGTCGGTCACCTGACACGCGCTGGCGACCAGCCCCACGGTTTTCAACAGCTGTTCCATTTCCGGTACGCCGCTTTCACCGAGATGCCCGGTGAGCAGCTCGCGGATGGCCAGCAGCCGTTCGTTAATCACAATGACCGCTGCGGTTCCCGGCTGGTCGCCGCGGGCCAGTTCGTCAATCAGCCTCGGGCGACCGCCGGGATAGTCCGGACACTCGGTTTTACTGCCGTCCAGCAGCGCCTGGGCGTCACGAAGCGAAATTTCATCGCCGTTTGAACGCAGCAGCGAGGCGTTACGTACCGCGACGGTGAGCTCGGATTTATCGCTCAGCCCTGCCAGAGCGTTAATGCGATAGAACGGGTCGGTTTCGCCATACTCTTCCAGCAGCGGATAGAGCGGCTCCCAGTAGCGCGCGATCGCCTCCTGCACCAGCAACAGCCCGTCCGCGTAGCCCGCAAGACCGCGACGGCGGGTCCAGGCGTGGGTTAACGCCAGCATCACGCGAAGATCTTTGGTGCGGCTCAGCAGGCTGGTAGCGAATTTTTCTACCGTGTTCCAGTCCGCAGGCTCTGCCGGGATGATGGTGTCGCCAAACTGCTGTTCCGCTTTGCCCTGACTGGCCTGATTCATCGCCTGGAAGTCAGCGTCATATTCCAGATTGTCGCCACAGGGCTTGTCGGGACTTATTGGCGCGAGAAATTCTTCGATATTCATGAGATCCCTGCTTATTCAAACATAGGCGGATAGAGACCGTGACGCCCCGGGCGGGCGCCCCCTGCCGGGTCGAACAGCAGGGTAAAAAGCTGCCCGGTGAAGTTGCCGCTGTGAACGTGGGTGTACAGCGGGTAACCGTCGCAGCGGTTGGTCCACCAGTAGCTGGTCTGACGCAGCGGGTCAAAGCACTCTGCCGCCTGCGGCCAGCCCAGCGTGCTTTGGCCGTCCTCGTCGTAACCAATGACGTCGAGGATGTCAGAGCGCTTCTGCGGCTCGACGGGCTGCGGCGCCGGAATGGACATCAGCATCTCATCCAGCTGCGAGGCGGAAAAGCTGTTACGCACCGCGTGCAGCCCCAGGCGACCAATTTGCTGATACCAGCTCTCCGCCTGGCTGAGCAGGCTGGTCGACCACTCTGACGGGGCGAAGCTCAACTGAATGCAGACCGGGTACTGTCGGCCAACGCTGTCGCGGCCGGGCAGCAGGCAGCCCATCTGGATCATCTGGCTGCCCAGCATCGGCGGGACGACGAAATTCCAGACCGGAGCTTTGGTGAACTGGCGCTCGCCGCTGCGCTGCTCTTCCTGCTGCCAGGCCAGCAGGCCAACCTGAAACCAGTGCGACCACTGGCGCTGTAAGGTGTCAGGAAAGCGACGCTGCAGGAAATCTCCGGCGCTGGGTAATTTGCCATACCAGCTGTAGCGGTTCATCGCAGGGGTATTCGTCATACGGCTGTCCTTGCGGTTATGGGCATGAAAAACGGGGAAGCTGGAACGGGTTGCGGATGCTGTTCGGCGCAAACTCCAGCGTGACCTGATGTCCGTCGACGTTGAAGGTGGCCTGACGGCTCAGGCTTCCCGCGCTCGGGCTGGTGCTCGCTTTGTCAAAAAAGCGGTTGAGCGCCCAGGAGCCGTTGGTCACAAGCGTCGCGGTGCTGCCGTTAGCCAGACCCAGCTGCATACGGACCTGGTTGGTGCCGCCCGGCCCCGGCCAGTTCATGATTTGCACCGCCTGCGGACCGTGGCTGTAACGCAGCAGCTGGCCGTCGACATCCAGCGTCAGGTTCAGAATGGTGTTATCCATTCGCACGGTGCGAACCGTCACCTTGAAGGACGGCGTGGTTGCGCCGTTAGCAAAGAAGGCGTCGCGAATCGACTGGGCCTGCTGGAACGGTCTCAGCAACCCTTCGCTGCCCGGCAGGGTTTTACCGTCGATACCCGGCATAAAGCGCCAGTTTGCCTGCGTCGTATCCACTTTGCTGGTCAGGTTGTCGCGAAAGAAGGTATCCATCAGCCCGGTGCCCGGCGCGAACATGCGGGCGAGATCGTCCGGAGTGACCTCAGTGCTGGCGCTGCGCACCAGCGGGTAGCGACCGGCGATCGCCTGACGGCAGAAACCGCCGACTTCAACGTTGATCCGCTTACGCACGTTTTCCAGATCGCGGCGCTGGGTATCGCTGCTGGCCCCCACCGCCATGTTGCTGAACATGGTTTGCAATCCGCCCGGCAGTCGACCGGCGCTGGCCTGCAGACGGCTGATCGCCTCGCCGCCCGGTGCCGGCATACCGCTGTTGGCGGCGTCCTGCACGGCGGTCAGGTAACGATAAAGCTCGTCCACCTGCTTAAGAAAATCATCAAAGACGATGGTCTTGCCACCCTTTTCCAGCGGCTGGGCCAGCTCAATCATCGGCGCGTAGTGGTCCGTCACCAGCTGCTCCGGCGCCTGAGTAATCGCGGCGGCCTGCGTCGGAGCATTGTCATTATTGCTGAACAGCGCTTCCAGCGTGCGGGTGGCGCGGTTGCTCTGCGCCTGCGCTTTATCGGCATCTTCCGGTGCCGGGGTATCCCGGGAGAGCGTCAGCACCTGGCTCAGGTTCTGCACCAGACGGCGCAGGGGCGAGTTTGCGCCAGAGAGCAGGCGCGCAGTGTTGATGCGCTGGGAGAGATCGGCGCTGTTGTTAAGCTGGATGTCGGCGAGAAAGCGATCCCAGTTCGCGATAAAGTCGCGCATGTAGAGCTGGCGTACGGCGTTATCGATCTGCTGTTTATCTTCCTGCGCGGTCGCGGCGCCCAGCACCCAGGCGTCGTCTTCATGCAGGGCGGTCGTTACGCTGTCAATCTGGCTGTTAAAGCTTTTCCAGTAACCGTCCGGCGTATAAAGACCCGGCACCCCTTCGCTCACCGGCTTACCGCTTTTGCGGGAAAACACCAGCTCGCTCTGTGGCCCGCCCAGGTCGGAAAGGGAGACCGGTTTGAGGTTGTCGTCATGTTCCAGCAGGCGCTTCAGGCGACCGTAGACGCGGGTTGAAAGCGGCTGCTGGTTGATCAGCGCTCTTTCACGCGCCACCAGGGATTCGTCCTGCGCGTACGGCGAGGCCTGAATTTTCGGCTCCAGCAGCTGGGTGAGATGCCATTCGAGCTGCTGCAGCTGCGCCTTCGTGACGTTTTGCGGCAGGTTGCGCTGCAGGTTGAGCATCACCCAGGAGTGCAGGAATTTGCCGTCGTAGTGCTTCGGCTGATAGAGCATCTGATAGGCTTTCAGCGCCTCGTAGCTGTACTCCACGTCGCTGCCGTTATCGTTGCGCAGCCAGGTGGTGATGTGCATAGCAACGGCGGGCAACAGCAGCTGATCCAGCGCCTTCTGGTACAGGGACTGCGAAGCATCGCTGACGTCATCCCCACGGTAAAGCCCCATGCGGCGGGAGACTGGCGGATCGTTGACATCAAACGCGTCGCTTTTCGGCAGGTCCACCAGGCCATTCAGCAACGGCAGCAGATCGAACAGGTCACGCTGCGGCTGGTTCTGCAACGCTTTGCTCTGCTGGTCCAGCAGCGGCACCTTCGCATCCACCTCTTCCAGATAGGCCTTGTTTTTAGCATAGCTGGTGAGCCACAGCCCGCCGAGGATCGCCAGCAGGGCCAGCAGCGCCGCGTAGCCGGACCAGATCACCGCCCGGTTGCGCAGCTCCCACCAGCGGTTTTCCCCGGCGATCCCGGCTTCCTGGAAAATAACGTTTTGCAGCAGGTTCTTGATGAAGAAACTCTGGCCCTTCGCGCCCGGGATTGGGGCTTCTTTACTGACCGAATCCCAGTTATCGCGCTCTGCCCCTTCCGGCAGGGAGAGCGCGCGGTTCAGTTCGCCCATTACGCGGTCAAACGGCAGGCCTTCCTGCGTCCCGCTGGCGAAGTAGATCCCGCGCGGGGAGAACTCAGTTTCGAAGTTGGAGCGCGCAAAGACCGTGTTCAGGTAGTCCGCCAGCAGCGGACGCAGCGCGGCGAACTCCTGCGGGAAGAGATACGCTTCGGCGCGGGTTTTCGCGTCATGCTCTTTGAGCATGGTTTCCGGCAGCCCGGCATCAAGACGCTGCTGCAGCAGAGAAAATTCCTGCTGGAAGTTGCCCATCAGGTCGTAATCGGCGTGTTTGGTCTGCTCCCACGGCAGCGTGAAGCCCCAGATCTGGTCGCGCTGCGCTTTATCGTAGTCGGCAAACCAGGCGCGGAAGCCTTTGAGAAGGTCGGCCTTGGTCACCATCACGTACACCGGGAAGCGGATACCCAGCTGTTCATGCAGCTCAGACAGGCGCTGGCGCAGGTTCACCGCCTGCTGGCGGGACGCCTCGGCAGACTGGGTCAGCAGGTCCGAAATGCTGATCGTGACGATGACGCCGTTGATCGGCTGGCGGCGACGGTACTTGCGCAGTAGCCCCATGAACTGCAGCCACTCACCGGCATCCTGCGCCTGCTCGCTCTCCTGGGTGGTATAGCGACCCGCGGTGTCCAGCAGCACGGCCTCGTTGGTGAACCACCAGTCGCAGTTGCGCGTGCCGCCAATACCGCGCAGCGCGGTCTTACCAAAACGGTCGGCCAGCGGGAACTGCAGCCCGGAGTTCACCAGCGCCGTGGTTTTACCGGAGCCCGGCGCGCCGATAATGACGTACCACGGCAGTTGATAGAGATATTGCGTGCTGAAGCGCTGGGTCCACTGGGCGCCCTGGCCCGCTTTGCTGAAGTGCGCTTTTTTAAGCATCTGCGCGGCTTCATCAAAACGGCTGGCGAGGATCTGCTCCTCACTGTTCAGGCGCTGCTGCGGATCCGCCGCCTCCGGGCTGGTGGTGTTCTCGTTGAGCTTGTCCATCAGCTTGCGGTTCAGCCAGGCGTTATAAAGGCGCGGCAGAATATGGCCCTGCGCCCACAGCAGGTAGACCACGGCGATACTGATGATGCGGTTCTGTTCGGATTCGAGCGGTCGGGTGTCCACGATGGACAACAGCGGGCCAATCATCCAGATCACCGCCGCCAGCGCCGTTACGCCGAGGAAGCTCCACAGAATGCGGTTGGTCAGAATGGAAAGAAGTGTAGTCAGCATCCTTAGTTTCCTTGCGGCAATCCGTTCAGCTCGGCCTGGGTGTTTTCAGGCGACACCAGCAGAGTAATTTCCACACGGCGGTTACGGGCGCGGTTTTCCGGCGTCGTGTTCGGCGCCACCGGGTTAATCTCGCCCCGCCCTTCCGCCTTCACGCGGCCAGGCTGAGAGAGGCTTCCCTGCAGCATTTTCTGTACGGAGCGCGCGCGTTCCAGTGAGAGCTCGTAGTTAGAGGCAAAGCGCGCGCTGCGGATCGGCACGTTATCGCTGTAGCCCACCACCAGAATTTTGCCGCTGACGTTGTTCATCGCCTGCGCAATGCGGTTGATGACCGGTTCATAGCGGTCGCGCACGACGGTCGAGGCGGAGGCAAACAGCCCATCGCCCTTCAGGATCACGACGCTGCGATCTGCCTGGTCTTTTACCGCCACCAGGCCCGCCTCAATTTCAGGCTTCAGGAAGCCGCGCAGGTTAAGCACTGCGGGCAGCTGACGCGCCGGCTGCTGGATGGTGGTTTCCGGCAGCTGGGACTGATAAATCTTCGCCAGCACCGGGTTGGTGTTGTCGCCAAGGCGCCAGTTAAGCACGATATAAAACAGGCAGGCGATAAACCCGGCCAGCGCCACGCAGGCCCACAGGGGAACCATCGGCCGCCAGAGCTTGCGCAGCACCGGACGATCTTCCGGATGAGGAGAAAGCGGCGGCGGATAGCTGCCGCGCACGCCGCGGATCATTTGCCACAGCCGCTGCTTGATGGTTTCAAGCTGGGTGCGGCCATTGTCCAGCACCCGATAGCGCCCCTCGAAGCCGAGCAGCAGGCAGTAGTTGATCATCTCCAGCAGCAGGATATGCTCGCGCGGGTTCTGCGACAGGCGCGCCAGCAGCTGGAAGAACTTTTCGCCGCCCCAGGTTTCGTTATGGAACGTCACCAGCAGGCCATTGCTGGACCAAACGCCGCTGCTGCCCCAGGGAGTCAGCGCGGCGGCCTCGTCCAGCGCCGTGCACAGGCAGTAGCGCGCCCCGACGATCACTTCGTAGGGCAGCCCCGCCTGCTGACAGCGGACTTCAAAACGGCGAATCTCATCGATCAGGCGCTGGCGTAACGCCACCTGATCGTCATGTGATACCGAATGACGGATCTGCGGAATCGCGTTGAGCAGCGGATTGGCGGCCGCCACCAGCTGATTGTTGCTACTGGCTCCGGTAAACGCGGCATCACTGCCGCTATCCTGTCGTTCCTGCATATTAAGCGCTCGCTTTATTATTCTGTCGGGCTACGGATGGCCCAAAACTCCATATCCAGCCCCGGGAACTCCCCTGCAAGGTGCAGGGCGAATGCGCCGGACTTATCCATCTCGTGCCACAGCTCGCTGCCCTTCTCCAGCTCGAAGTAGCTGTAGCCGGCATGCCACGGGATCTGCGGCGGCGCGACCGGCATGGCGCGCAGCATAATGCCCGGCAGCTGCAGCTGAACCAGATCGCGAATTTTCGAGACCGGGGCAATTTTCATCTGCGCCGGGAAGTGGGTTTGCAGGTGTTCGCCCGGCACGTTGGCTTTCACCGCCAGCACGAAGCCAAATTCGCGCACCATGCTGGTTTCAGGAACGGTGGCGATGTTCAGGCCATGCGAGCGCTCGTTAAGCGGCAGCTGAATGGCGTGGTCTTCCATCACCAGCGACAGCCCCTGGCGCAGCATCAGCATCAGCTTGCTGAAGCAGTTCGCCAGATCGTCGTGATCGTAGATCGGCAGCACGCTCTCGGTGGTGCGCTGCGACGTCCAGGTCGTGAGCTCGGTGGCAAACGGCAGCCAGCTGCGCCAGAGCGTTTCCGGGTGCAGCAGCGGCAGCGTTTTTAAATGTGAAACCTCGCCCAGATGACGGTTCACGAGCGAAAGCAGCGTAAATTCAATCAGTTCAGAGGTGTTAAAGCGGCCAGGCTGACGCAGGCGGCCGCCAATCTGCTGGCTGCGCTGCACCAGCAAACCGTGCAGATCGTTGATCATGCTGTAGATCTGCGGGCTGTTATTGGCGTTCAGCATCGGCGGGATGTAGCTGTTATCCAGCCGCACGTGGTTGTCGTTGCGTTTTTCAGTCACAAACGCCACGCCGATGGATGTCCATTCTGCCGTGAGGTCTTTTTCCAGCATCAGCGTCAGGCGCAGGCGGCCAAACTGGACGGTGGCATCCCCCACCGACATGGCGTTATCGTCCTCCACCTCCTGCTCAAACGCGACGAAGCGGGCCAGCGAGGCGGGCTCTTCGCTGAAAATCACCTCTTCCCGCTCGCCACGACGAACCGGCAGCGCGAGCACCACCTTTTCGTTGGTGAGATTGTCAGGAATTTTTAGCGGCGCGGGACCATTGCGTCCGTTGCGGACCTGGAAAAAGGTGCCGTCCGGCAGTAACCCGCTGCAGTAGCTCAGGGCAATACAGCCCTGGCGAAGCATCGCTTCGTCCAGTTCTACGTCGAGAAAGCCCCAGAGATAGGAACGCTGCAGCGCACCCCACTCACGAACATGGTTGAGCAGATAACTTTCAGTCCGCTGAAAATGGTGTGGACGCAGGAACATGCCTTCGGTCCAGACGACCTTTTCTGCTTTGGTCATGATGATGTGTTTCCTGTTGTGAAGCGCGTTACTGGCTGATGACCCGAATGCCGTTTACGTCGAGAAAAACGTTGGCCTGGAGTTCATCCGCGGACCATTTCCAGAACTGGTAGATATGATTTTCGCCTGGCACAGGCAGCGGGAGTGAAACGCGCCATTTTTTACCGTCCAGCTTCTGATATTCCGCCATCACGCCGATATAACGCGCCTCAGGATCGCTCTGACCGCTGAGGGTTTTGGACAGCTGTCCCGGCATCAGGAAGAAAACGTCGCTGTTCAGCAGATTCGCGCCAAGCGTTGCTGACGCGTTGTTCTGCAGGGAATAGAAGTCGCTGGACATGAAATCCGCATCGGATTTCAACAACAGCACCCGGACTTTAAGTGGCGCAGAATCATTGATTTGTGGATGAGCCTGAAACTGCAGATTGTAGCGGGAAGGGTCGCTGTGTGAAGACGACGTACAACCACTGACAAGGGCGAAAATCGCCGCGTAAAAGACTAACCACAGCCGATGAAACTTTTTATTATTCATAAAAATACGCCCACGAAAGCCGTTTAGTTCAGGATCCAGGTACCGTTAGCGCTGTCTTTGCAGGCTTTGCTGTTGCCATCCACATCGACGCAGGTCGCTTTTTTACGCACCTTAGGACGAATGGCCTGTTTGCGGACGGTGGCTTCGTACTGGTCGGCTTTGATAACGGCGCGCATCGGGACGTAGCCAATCAGCTGGTCGTTCCCCTCATCGGCGAGCGCCATCCAGTAGTGTTCAACCTGCCCCAGCACTACATAGGTTTTTCCGGTTTCCAGCGTACGGATAACCTTTCCGCCAAAATCAGGACGGCTCATCAGGGAGGCCGGGTACATGGCACGATAAGGCTCGTTGAGCTGGGTGAATTCCGTTGGCGGCACCACGGCGTGACGGTGGGTCAGGGTGACACCGTTGACCTGGCTGGTCACGATCGTGTCGTCGGTGATTGCCGGTTTCTGTGGCGCTTTACAGCCCGCCACCGCCATTACAAACAGAAGTGAAAACAGTACGCGCATTTTCATATGCTTTTCCGTAGCGATATTTTGATGATGGAGATAAGGGGATGAAATTTGACTTAGGTGCTATTGTTAAAATAGTCAGGATAATTTCGGGGTGTTACTAATTTAAAGACATAGCTACCGCACGAGCCCTTCAGAATAAGGCCCAGCGTCTTCCTGACATATTTTGACAAACGGTAAACAAGTTTACATGAGCTATGCTTCAATTCAATATTTACCGCAGCGTAAGTGGTGGTAATTGAAGCAGCCAAAACATTATAGGATTAATCTGATAAAAAAACCCGACATGGCCTGGATCTACTTATTTCAACACCTTATAATGATATAACACACTGTTATTAAAGCATAAAATTCAAAAGAGAACGGATTTCATTAACGCAATAATGCTATTATCGCCACTACCATAATTAGTAGAAATGTCGTTTTGGTGATATCAGAAGAAGATATCGACGATGAATTATTTGTTGCACCAACAGGGTATGTTTAATATTGCCGCATCACCTGACGACACCATCGCTATTTAACTTATTGACTGCTCCTTTAATTTCACGACTCAAAATAACTTATATTTCATGTTGTGATAATAACCCTGTAAGTGATTATACATTTCCATTAATCATTAAGCCTGAGTAAACCTTCTCGTCACTATTTCGAATACCGATGTTGCTACAGCGCCTGTCAGCCGCCACGTTTCCACTTTAGAGCGACCGTCTCTTTCATTCGAAATTTTACCTGCGCTACATGCTTTCTCTCTCGATACTATCTATCCTGCCTACCGGATGATAGATACAATTTATTATTAAAATGATAAAATTTCGTTATAATTTCTTTAAATAGTTGCATGCCAACATTTTTAACTCATTGTTATAAAGATAATTACAGGCAAGAGCCGTAACTCAACCGCGTGGATTTCCATCTCCACCAGTCATTGCTTTTGCTTATTACCCAGCCGTTGCGCGACCAAACACGTCAGGAGTCAGTATGAACACGAAAAGACGCTCAGTTCCCGGTATCAGACACTACGATGGTCCTGCCGGCGGCTGGGGCGCGTTGAAGGCGACGGCCATTGCAGTGCGTACCCAAATGGATACCCTGGACGCTCCCGCGACGCTGCTGCGTACCAACCAGCCGGACGGTTTTGACTGCCCCGGCTGCGCGTGGCCCGATAAAGAGCACAAGTCGACATTCCAGTTCTGCGAGAACGGCGCGAAAGCGGTGACCTGGGAAGCGACCAGTAAGCGCGTGACGCCCGATTTTCTGGCGGAAAACAGCGTCTCCTCGCTGCTGGCCAAATCGGACTTTGAGCTGGAAGGTTACGGTCGTCTGACGCATCCCCTGCGCTATGACCGGGCCAGCGATACCTTCCGGCCCGTCGACTGGGACGAGGCGTTTCAACGCATCGGGGAAATATTGCGCGGGCTCGAACCGGACCAGGTCGAGTTCTATACTTCCGGGCGCGCCTCCAACGAAGCGGCGTATCTGTTCCAGCTGTTCGCCCGCGAGTACGGCACCAATAATTTCCCGGACTGCTCGAATATGTGTCACGAGGCCACCAGCGTCGGCTTGCCGCGCTCCATCGGAATTGGGAAAGGCACTGTCTCGCTGGACGATTTCGACAAGACTGAGCTGGTGATCTCCATCGGTCACAACCCCGGCACCAACCATCCGCGAATGATGGGTACCCTGCACGAGCTGGCGCGTCGCAATGTGCCGATTATCGTTTTCAACCCGCTGCGCGAACGCGCCCTCGAACGTTTTGCCGACCCGCAAAGCGTGATTGAAATGGCAACCTATAGCTCTACGGACATCGCCTCGACCTACTTCCAGGTGAAGGCCGGGGGCGATGCCGCCGCGCTGAAAGGCATTGCTAAACACCTTCTGGAGATGGAGGCCGAACGCGGTGACGTGCTTGACCGCGCGTTTATTGCAGAACACACCCGGGGTATTGAAGATTTTGCCGCCGATATCGCGCAGACCCGCTGGGACGACATTGAGCGCGAGTCGGGGCTCAGCCAGACGGCGCTCAAAAAGGTGGCCGAGGCCTATGCCAAATCAAACGCCACCATCATTACTTACGGAATGGGGATTACCCAGCACAATAAAGGCACGGCGAACGTCCGCCTGATTGCTGACCTGCTGCTTCTGCGCGGGAATATCGGCAAGCCCGGCGCGGGGATCTGCCCCCTGCGCGGCCACTCTAACGTTCAGGGGAACCGGACCGTCGGGATTAGCGAGAAGCCTGCCCCGGCCTTCCTGAACCGCCTGAAAGAGGTGTTTGGCTTTGAGCCCCCTTCCCGTCACGGACACGATGCGGTGCAGGCGACGCAGGCCATGATCGACGGTCGCGCAAAAGCGCTCATTTGCCTCGGCGGTAACTTTGCCGTCGCGATGCCCGACCACGAGAACGGTTTCCCGGCGATGGGTAACCTGGATCTGAGCGTGCACGTCGGGACCAAGCTGAACCGTACCCATCTGCTGGTGGGCAAAGAGACCTTTATTTTCCCGTGTCTCGGCCGCACAGAGCTGGATATGCAGGCCACCGGCCGTCAGTCCATCACCGTCGAAGACTCTATGTCGATGGTGCATGCCTCCTCCGGCAAGCTGAAACCCGCCTCGCCGTTGCTCCGTTCGGAGCCTGCCATCGTCGCTGGCCTCGCAAAGGCTACCCTGCCGGAAACACGCGTGGACTGGCTGACGCTGGTCGAGGATTACGACCGCATCCGCGATTTGATCGAGCAGACCATTCCGGGCTTTGAGAACTACAATGCGCGGATCCGTGTTCCCGGCGGCTTCCGCATGCCGCTGCCTCCGACACAGCGTATCTGGCCGACCGCAACGGGCAAAGCGATGTTCTCGGTATTCGACGGCGTACAGGAAAACGCCAGCGGTGAAGGCGAGCATGTGCTGCGCCTGATCACGCTGCGCAGCCACGATCAGTACAACACCACCATTTACGCCCTGGACGATCGCTACCGTGGCGTATTTGGCCGCCGCGACGTGCTGTTTATGAACGAAGAAGATATGGCGCAGTCAGGGCTGGAACACGGCGATCGCGTGGATATCGAAACCGCCCTCCCCGGCAGCGCGCAGCGGCTGGAAGATATTACGGTGGTGGCGTACAACATCGCCCCGGGCTCCGTCGGCGCGTATTACCCGGAGGCCAACGTGCTGGTGCCGCTCGATTATCTCGATAAGGACAGCGGTACGCCGTCGTATAAATCGGTTCCGGTTCGCATTACCCTGCGCTCGAAAGAGATCCGCATGCTGTAACGCTTTACGCGCAGAGAAGAGTGATGGACATAAAACAGTTAAAATATTTACTCGCGCTCGACGAGACCCGCCACTTTGGTAAAGCGGCATTGCGGTGCAACATCACCCAGCCGACCCTCTCCATGCGCATCCGCAGCCTGGAAGAGGAGCTGGGGCTGGTGCTGATCGTGCGCGGGCAGCGTTTTGAAGGGTTTACGCCGGAGGGAGAGCGCATCCTCGCATGGGCGCGCGCGCTTCTTGCCGCACACGACGGATTGCAGGCGGAAGCCGCGCTGTGTAAAGGCCAGGTGGTGGGAGAATTACGTCTGGGGATGGTGCCGCTGGCAAGCGTGGATCCGATGATCTTTATCCGCCTGCTTACGCAAAAGTACCCGGAGCTGACCTACAGCCTCTATTCTATGTCTTCGGCGCAGATTGCCGACGGCGTCAGCCGCAATCAGCTTGAGCTGGGGATTTGCTACCTGAACAGCATCGACACCAGCCTGTTTGACATTATTCAGCTTCCTAAAACGAAGATGGGGCTGCTCCACGACACCCGTCATTTCCAGCTTACCCCGGAGATGCTGACCTGGCACGACCTGACGGATTTTCCGCTGGGGTTCCTGACCAAAGGGATGCACTACCGGGCGCATATGGAGGCCAGCTTTAAAGCTGCTGGCATCGAACCGACGGCCGTTTTTGAGAGCGACTCCACGTTCCAGATCATTCAGGCGGTTCAGAGCGGCGTATGCTGCGCCGTGATGCCGCTGAATAACGGGCTGGAAGCCCTGAACAGCACTTTCAGGATTGTCCCCATCGCCGACGCGAACATTGAGGCTCCCATCGGCCTGATTATGCGCAGGCAGAAACCCGTCTCTTCGCTGGCGCTGCGCTGCTTTACCGACGCGCAGGCGATTTATCACGCGGACAAGGAGGCGTAAGCCTGGCGCGTCACCACGCTGAAACCGCCGATCAGCACTGCGGCGCAGACCTCCCGGTAGTCCGGCGCACTCACCAGCTCGCGCAGCGCATCGCGAATGGCGCTGAGCGTTTCGGGGGACGCGCGTCGCGACGTGATTAATGGCAGCCCTGGCGTCAGCGGCGTTCGATCGAACGCCGCCAGCCCCGCAAGCCGTTCCGGCTCATGACGCTCCAGCAGCGCCCAGGTCACGCAGTCGATGGCGGCGATATCGCTCTTCCCGCGCTGCACGTCAATCAGCGACTGACGGTGGCTGCCGCTGAAGGACGTTTGTGAGAAAAATGGCCCGTCGACAATCAGGGGTGCCACCTTTTTTCGCAGCGCGTTATAGCCGGACTGCGAGTCTTCCGAATTACAAACCGCCCGACGTCCGCGAAAATCCGCCAGCGTGAGATGCCTTTCCTCCTCGCGCGCTACCAGAAAACTGCGGTACTGGCTCCCTTCACAGCCCGCGGCGGTGTAGTGAAAACAGCCCACCACCTGTACCTCCGGGAGCTGCGTTACCAGCGGGTAGCCGCATGTCTGGCTGAGGATAAGCTCTGGCTGCTGCCAGTGGGCCAGCAGGTCAGACTCCGGCCAGCCGGGAGTACGATCGACGGGCACGCCACGCGCGGCCAGCAGATGCTGCACCGCCAGCCAGAGCGCGCGGGTATCGCCGCGATCCACGGCGTACATGGGAAACGCCAGCAGGTTACTCATACCTCTCCTCCTGTTGTTTTCCGGGATGGACGGTGACTTCCACTGGCCGGGTCCAGAACTGGCGTAGCCATTCACCGTAGCCCCGGACCACAAAGCCGTGGTTACGCTGCCGGTACGCCTCCCGGTTTTGCCGGTAGATCGTCGGCAACCCGTACCAGGGAACGCCCGGTAAATCGTGATGAATAGAATGGTAGTTGAGATTCAAAAACAGCACCCGCCAGACAAGCCCGGCCTCGTTAATGACCGAGCGCGCGAGCGGATCGTCCGCCGCCCGATGTTCGTAGAACGAGCGGACCTTGGTCAGCGCCAGCGCCGGATAGCTCACCGCCAGCACAAACCAGACGGGTGAAAAGCCGTGATGCACCATCCACGTGAAAAGTGCAGCCAGCAGCAGAGCGTGAACCAGCCACATCGCCATCGCCCGCAGGTGAAAATCACGAAACGCCGCCACGGCGCCACCCAGCGCCTGAAGGATATCCAGCAGCGGCGCCAGCACCAGCCGCCCGACGAAAGTATTCCGGGCCCGGATCGCGCGCTTCTGCCACGGGGAAAAGCGCGCCCAGCTCGCCTCGGTAAAATAATACGACTCCGGGTCATCCGCCGGAAAGGTCAGGCTATCGTGACGGTGATGGGCCAGATGGGAATCCCTGTACAGGCCATACGGATACCAGACCGCCAGCGGGAGCGTGCCGAACAGCTGGTTAAGCCGGGCAAAACGGGTGGGATGCCCGTGGATCAGCTCGTGCTGCAGGGACATGTACCAGGCGGTAAACCAGATAAGCAGCAGCGTGGCGGGAAGCAGGCCGAGCGTTTGCCAGAACGTTAGAGTGGCAAACCAGCCGGTATAGATAATGACGATCAGCAGCCACGTAGGGAGTTCACTTCGCCACAGAACCCCAGATGCAAGTCGGTGGATGTGATTGCGCTGCTGCGGATGTAAATAGAGGGTGCTTCGTTTACTCATTCCTTCAGACGCCGTTTCGCCAGAGACAATGCTCTGACGATCGGGGATAACGCCTGAAATGACAAAGAACTTAAATCGCTTTGCTTTGCCGGAAACGCAGGGTCACGCCCGGCTTGACTTATTCTGTGGTAAAGGTACTTTTCAGGACATGAAGAAAATACTAATTATCGTACCTGACGGCGGCATGCTGTTTGAGGCCGCCGGTATCGCCGACATTCTGATGCAGGCCAACCGGCTGCATCCGGAAGGGCTGACCCAGCCCCGCTACCGTATCATCATTGCCACCACGCAGCCCCATCAGGTGATCCACGGCCAGTCTGGCCTGAACCTGCTGGCGGACTATCGTCTGCCGGAGCTGGATCCGCGCGAACCGCTGGACACCATTATCATCACCGGACGCGGGATCAACGAGCAGGAGAGCACGGCGGTGGTGGACTGGCTGCATCTCGCTGCGCCGCACGCCCGGCGGGTCGCCTCCATTTGCGGGGGCGCGATGCTGCTTGCCCAGACCGGCTTGCTGGACGGCCGCCGCGCAACCACCCACTGGCGGCTGCTGGAGACGATGCAAGCCCAGTACCCGGCTATCCACGTCGAAGGCGGCCCGCTGTATATTCAGGATGGCCCCATCTGGACCTCCGGCGGCGTGAGTTCCGGGTTCGATCTGACCCTGGCGCTGGTGGAAGACGACTATGGATTTACCCTCGCCCGCGACGTGGCGCAGGATATGGTGATGTATCTGCGTCGCCCCGGCGGACAGCTGCAGTTCAGCCGCTATAGCCTGCAGCAGCCTGGCGCATCGGGGCCTATCAGCGAACTGCAAACCTGGATCCTGCAGAACCTCACCGCCGACCTGTGCGTGGAAAATTTGGCCGAAAAGGTGGCGATGAGCCCGCGCAATTTCACCCGGGTTTTTACCCGCGACGCGGGCGTCTCGCCTGCCCGTTACGTGACGGAAGCGCGCCTGGCCGCCGCCCGACAGCTGCTTGAGCAGACCCATGATCCCCTTGAGCGGGTTGCCGAGCAAAGCGGGTTTGGCACCAGCATTAACCTGCGCCGCGTGTTTGAGAAACAGCTCCACCTCACGCCAGGCGAGTACCGCCAGCGCTTCCACTGCCGCAAGATGGCGTAATCCGATCCTTTCTTGTCGTTTACGCCAACCGGCCCCGCGCCTACAGTGACTCCAGACAACAGAGATAAGGAGTGCACCATGGTTAAGGTCGGTATTAACGGTTTCGGCCGTATCGGACGTAATTTCCTGCGCGCGGCGCTGGGTAACCCGGATCTTCAGATTGTGGCCATTAACGATCTGACGGACAGCAAAACCCTCGCCCACCTGCTGAAACATGATTCCCTTCTGGGCAAACTGCCCGCGCCCGTTGAAGCGGCTGACGGCGCGCTGCAGGTGGACGGTCAGCGGATTGTGGTGTTTAGCGAACGCGACCCGGCAAATATTCCGTGGCGCGATGTTGGTGTTGACGTGGTAATTGAGGCCACCGGCTTCTTTACCGATCGGGAAAAAGCGGCGGTGCACGTCACGCAGGGTGGTGCAAAGCGCGTCATCATCTCCGCGCCCGGCAAGAATGACGATCTGACGGTTGTGATGGGAGTGAACCACGATCGCTACGACCCGGCTCAGCACGTGGTCGTCAGTAACGGGAGCTGTACCACTAACGGTCTGGCGCCGGCGGCTCAGGTGCTGCATCAGCAGTTCGGGATCGAGCATGGTCTGATGAACACGACGCACGCCTACACCAACAGCCAGGCGCTGCACGACCAGCCGGAAAAAGATCTGCGCGGCGCGCGCGCGGCGGCGCTGTCGATTGTGCCTTACTCCAGCGGCGCGGCGAAAGCGCTGGGCAAAGTGATCCCCTCCCTGGACGGCAAGCTGACCGGGTACTCCCTGCGCGTGCCGGTGCCGGTGGTGTCGATTGTGGATTTAACGGTAACGCTCAGCCGTAGCGTAACCGCCGAAGAGGTGAATGAGGCGTTCCGCAACGCGGCCGCCAGCGGGCCTCTGAAAGGGATCCTGGGCTATAGCGATGAACCGCTGGTCTCCAGCGACTACCAGGGCGACCCGCGCTCCTCCATTATCGACGGGCTTTCCACGCTGGTAATTGGCGGGAACATGGTGAAGATCCTGGCGTGGTATGACAACGAGTGGGGCTTCTCTAACCGCCTGGTGGATCTGGCGGTGCTAATGGATAAGAAAGGGCTGTAAGCCTGGAGCCGGGTGGCGCGAACGCTCACCCGGCAAAAAATCATTCCGCTTTCACTTTCACGCCCATCAACACAATCACCATCGCCGTCACCAGCAGGAACCCGCTTCCGGCGAATACGCCGCTGGCACCGTTAAGGTCAAATACCGCCCCGCCCCCGGCCGCACCGGCGCTTATCGCCAGCTGGATTGAGGCCACCAGCAGCCCCCCTGCACTTTCGGCTTCATCCGGAACGGTGGTGGCAAGCCAGGTTGACCAGCCCACCGGAACCAGACCAAACGCAAAGCCCCACAGCGCCACCAGGAAACCGTCCAGCATCGCCAGATGGCCAAACGCCACCATCGTCAGCGCCAGTATGCCCATGGCGAACGGCACCAGCGCCAGCGTCAGGCGCAGATTACGTACCAGCAGATGTCCGGCAACGGAAGTACCGACAAAGTTCGCCAGCCCAAAGCCCAGCAGGATCAGTGAAATGGTCTCAACGTTCGCCTGCCCCACCGTTTCCAGGAACGGGCGCAGGTAGGTAAAGAAGGCGAAATGGCCGCTGAAGATCAGAATAGTGGCCAGCATGCCGCCGATCATGCCCGGTCGACGCAGTACGCGGAACAGCGTGCTGAGGCTACCGCTGCTCTCGGGCTTCATGGACGGCAGCACCCAGATCTGCCACAGCAGCGCCAGTACGCTCGGCAGTATGCAGAGCACAAAGACGTTGCGCCAGCCGATCAGGCTACCCAGATAGCTCCCCAGCGGGGCAGCAACCACGGTGGCAATCGACACGCTGGAGAAGATCACCGCCAGCGCCTTCGGTACTTTATCCGTCGGAACCAGGCGCATCGTGGTGGCCGTCGACATCGCCCAGAAGCCACCGATGGCGACCCCTAACAGCAGGCGCCCCATCAGCAGGACGTGCAGCGTAGGCGCAAAGGCCACCAGCAGGCTGGAGATGATTTGCAGCACGGAGAAAAACATCAGTACCCAGCGACGGTCGATACTTTTGGTCGCTGGCGTAATCAGAAGCCCGGTGACCAGTGCCACCAGCGCGGTGGCGGTGACGGCCTGCCCGGCCATGCCCTCGCTGACGCCCAGGCTCGCGGCCATCGGCGTCAGCAAACTGGCTGGCAGGAACTCAGCCGTTATCAACCCAAACACGCCCAGCCCCAGTGAATAGACGGCCCGCCAGGCGGGTCTGGCTGGCGCCACGGCCTCTCTCGCCACGACACATGAATTCATCTGTTGTTCTCCCGTTATAAAAATGTGACAACTGTCGCAAAAGCATAGAGGGTTCACCGTGGACGATCTATGACATATAATCTCCACTTATTGATTATTCGTCCGGAGTTGCGCCATGACCGTTCAGTCCCCCGATTTGATCAGCGAACTCTTACGCGGCATGCGCCTGTCGGGCGTGAAATACCGACGGATTGAAGCCAGCGCGCCGTTTGGCGTGGCGTTCCACCAGGCGCCCGGTAAGGCGCAGTTCCATTTTGTGAGCCACGGTAGCGCCCTGCTGCGTATGGAGAGCGGTGCGACCTTCGAACTGAGCGGCGGCGACGCGCTGTTTATTCCTGGCGGGAATGCCCACGCCCTGCTCTCTGACGCGCAGGCAGCCATTACTCCGGTGAACGCTTTTCCGAGCGAACCTATCTGCGGCTCGGTGTGCGCCATTACTTGCGAGCCCTGTCCGGAGAGCGAGAACACCATCATCTTTAGCGGGTGTATGGATTTTGAACTCGGCGGGATGCAGCCGCTGATCAAAGCAATGCCGGAAGTGATGATGGTCAGCCGGCTGATGTCCACCTGGCCGGAAATTCATCCGCTACTGGCGGCGATGGAGCGAGAATCCATGACCCGTCAGGCCGGGTTCGCCGGGATCCTTGCCCGGCTGGCTGACGTGGTGGCGGCGTTAATTGTGCGCGGCTGGGTTGAGGGCGGCTGCGGTAAAGCCACCGGCTGGGTGCAGGTTTTACGCGACCCGCGCCTGAGCCGGGCCATTTACGCCATGCACCAGCAGCCTGGCCTGAACTGGAGCGTGGCGGACCTGGCGAAAGAAGCGGGCACCTCACGCTCCGTGTTTGCCGAACGGTTTCTGGCCGCGACGGGGACGACCCCGGCAAAGTATCTCAGCGAACTGAGAATGCGGCTGGCGATTCAGTACATTCGTCACGAAAATCAGCCGATTGAAACGGTCGCCCTGCGGCTGGGTTACGGATCGCTGGCGGCGTTTAGCCGGGCCTTTAAGCGCATCATTGGCCATGCGCCGGGCACGCTGCGGGAAGCCGGCCAGGCCCCGGAAGAGGTCTGACCGGCAGGCTGGCATCAGAAAGAGTATTTAAAGCGCACGCGGCCACCGTAGCGATCGTCGTTTTTCTTATCGCCCGCTTTCGGGGAAGCGTTGACCCAGGACGCATACGCGCCCAGATAGATATTGAAGTTTTTCATCTTCAGGACGTTCGGGATCGGGTACGACGTATGGATGGTATGAATATCGTACTCGCCTTCGCGTCCAGGTAAGCGGTGTTGAGGTTCATGACCACGCCGTTCTGCGGATCGGTTTTAAGCCCGTCCCAGGTCATAGTAAACCCGTAGCCGTCGCTGTAGAGATCGTCCGACTTTAATTTCCCAGTCGTTCACAGAACCGAAGAAGAATACCGCATCATCGAGATACATTTTCCCGCCGAGAGGCTGAACGGAAAATCCGGTAAAATTGCCGTTATCCCTTTTTCGATAACCATCAAAATCTCATAAATTACGCCCGTTAATATCCCAGCGTTCTTTATATCCCGGCGCCCGGTCGCTATTAGCACTTTGCTTAATGGAGGTCAGACTGCCTGTTTTACTGGCGGCATCCATATTAAACTCCACGTCACCATAAAATTTAATATCACCAAACCCTGAAAGCGTCAGCTTTGGCGGTTCGGCTTTGCTCACCGGCTCTTCGGAGTGCACAACAACGGCGGGTGCTGCCTGCGCGGCGGCCGCCTGCTGCTGTCTAAGCGCCGGAATAAAATGCACTTATCAGTATTACCGTTTTTTTTTTAATTTCATAAAATCCATCCTGATTATAAAAGTGAATACGCAAATAGGGAGCATCGCTATTTCGACTACATAGCCTTTTGGGTTCTATTATGTTTTTTGTTGCACAACAAATCCTTCCGGACAGGGCGTGCGAAGCGGTAAATTGTCTGGTTCTGCGCAAAATGGGATATTCAACACGCGAAGCGGGCAATATTCGTCTAAGGTTTTCAGGTGATTGATAACAGCGGTCACGCTGTTCAGGAATACAGGAGACGAACCGATGATAAGACCTCGTACTTTACGCCCTGCTCTTTTGCACCTCGCGCTGGGAGGCGCGCTGCTCGGTGTAGCAACGATGGGTTATGCTGAAGAACAGCCAGCCTACCAGAAAAATTCACCCGATATTTTGCTTGGCCCTCTGTTTAACGACGTGCAGAGTGCCAAACTGTTTCCCGATCAGAAAACCTTTGCCGATGCCGTTCCCAAAAGCGACCCGCTGATGATTCTGGCGGATTACCGGATGCAGCACACCCAGACAAGCTTTGACCTGCGCCACTTTGTGGAGATGAACTTCATGCTGCCTGCGGAAGGTGAAAAATATGTGCCGCCTGCGGGACAAAGCTTACGTGAGCACATTGACGACCTCTGGCCTGTGCTGACGCGCACCACGGATAAAGCCAGTAACAAATGGGATTCCCTGCTGCCGTTACCGAAACCTTACGTTGTGCCCGGCGGGCGCTTCCGCGAGGTCTACTACTGGGATAGCTATTTCACCATGCTGGGCCTGGCGGAGAGCGATCACTGGGACAAAATCAGCGATATGGTGGATAACTTCGCCTGGGAGATTGATACCTTCGGCCATATCCCCAACGGCAACCGCAGCTACTACCTGAGCCGCTCCCAGCCGCCGTTCTTCTCACTGATGGTTGAGTTGCTGGCGACGCATGACAAAGACGCGCTGAAAAAATACCGTCCACAAATGGAAAAAGAGTACACCTACTGGATGGAGGGTGTAGAAAGCCTTCAGCCTGGGCAGGCTAACCAGCGCGTGGTGAAGCTCGATGACGGTTCCGTACTCAACCGCTACTGGGACGATCGCGATACCCCGCGCCCGGAGTCCTGGCTTGACGATATCACCACGGCGAAGAGCAACCCTAACCGGCCTGCGACGGAGATCTACCGCGATTTGCGCTCCGCGGCGGCCTCGGGCTGGGACTTTAGCTCCCGCTGGATGGACGACCCGCAAAAGCTCGGCACCATCCGCACCACCAGCATTGTGCCCGTCGATCTGAACGCCCTGATGTTTAAAATGGAAAAACTGCTCGCGCGAGCAGGCCAGGAGGCGGGCGACAGCGCGGCGGCGAGTAAATACGAGGCATTAGCAACCGCGCGTCAAAAAGCCATTGAGCGCCACCTGTGGAACGATAAAGAGGGCTGGTACGCCGATTACGATCTCAAGAGTAAGAAGGTACGCAACCAGCTCACGGCGGCGGCCCTCTTCCCGCTCTACGTGAAGGCGGCGGCACAGGATCGCGCCGATAAAGTGGCCGCGGCCACCTCCGCACGCCTGTTGAAGCCGGGCGGTATTACCACCACCACCATCAACAGCGGCCAGCAGTGGGATGCGCCAAACGGCTGGGCACCGCTGCAGTGGGTGGCAACGGAAGGGTTGCAGAACTATGGGCAGGATAAGGTTGCAATGGACGTGACCTGGCGCTTCCTGAAGAACGTTCAGCATACTTATGACCGCGAGAAGAAGCTGGTGGAGAAGTATGATGTCTCTTCTACCGGTACCGGCGGTGGCGGCGGTGAATATCCGCTCCAGGATGGGTTCGGCTGGAGCAACGGCGTGACGCTGAAAATGCTGGATCTGGTTTGTCCGAAAGAGAAACCGTGCGACAGCGTGCCGGAAAATCAGCCTGCGGCGAACGATGAGGCTGCGCCGGTGAAAGCTGCGGCGCAGTAAGGGAGTATTGCCGGGTGATGGCTACGCCTTACCCGGCCTACATTTTGAACTCACAGGGATTTAGAAGCTGTAACTCGCCCCTAGCTGATACGTCCTGTCACGCCCAATCCAGCAGTTAGTCGCATCGTAGCAGGTCAGCGTCTCTTTATTGGTGATGTTCTGCATACTTGCCTTAAGCGTCAGCCCCGCCAGCGAAGGCAGAATTTCGCCCATCCGGTACGACGCCGCCAGGTCGTACTGCGTAGTGCCCCCCAGCTTACCCGCATCGTTAGACGGTGAAATCTCCATCGGCCCGGTATAGCGCGCCCCGGCGCCCAGCATCAGCCCCTTCAGCGGCGTGCTCTCGAAGGTGTAGTCCCCCCACAGGTTGAACGCATTTTCCGGCACCTGAGTGGGACGCTTGCCCTGGTATTTATCATCTTCGGTATTAATTACGTGGGTGTAGGCATAGTTGGCAATCAGCGTCAGGTTGTCCGTCGGGCGGCTGATGGCGGAGAGCTCCGCGCCTTTGGATTCCACTTCACCAGTCTGACGGTAGTTCAGGAAGCCCGGGTCGGAGGTGACGACGTTTTTCTGCCGGATGTTAAACACCGAGGCGGTAAACGTCGTGGCGTACTCTGCCAGCAGATATTTTACCCCGCCTTCTACCTGCTTGCTGGTGGTTGGCTTGACGTCTTTCGCCGTGAGCGTCCCCTGCGGCGAGACCGGTGCAAAACCTTCTGAATAGCTGATAAACGGCGAAATACCGTTATCGAAGGCGTAAAGCGCCCCCAGGCGTTTGGTAACGCGATCCTGCGATACCCAGGCCTTATCGCCGTTTTGCAGGTAATCGGTGGTAACGGAGCGGTAATCGTCGTAGCGCAGGCTGCCCAACAGACTTAAGCCGCCAAATTCCACCTGATCCTGCAGGTAGTACCCGTTCTGCTGGTAGCTGAGGCGGTTTTTCTGGGCGGTGTAAAGCCCCAGCGCGCTTTCGTGGATTTGCGAATAGTCCGGATTACGCATATCCATGCCCGGCGTAGTCGACGCGTAGCGGTAGTGGAAATGGGAGTTCAGCCTCTGATAGTCAAACCCGGCCAGCAGATGGTGTTTCCAGTCGCCCAGCGCAACGGTTTTAGTCACCTGGTTGTCGATGTTGAAGCTCTTAAGATCTTCATCGGTGGTATAGGCAAAGCGGTTAAGCTGATAGACCTCACTTCCCGTTCCCGTCGCGTAGACGCTGTTCTGGTGGGTATCGACGTCGAAATAGCGCGCTTTCTGATTAAAGCCCCAGCCGCTGTCGAACTCGTGTTCGAAGCTGTAGCCCAGCATCCACTGCCGCTGCTTAAACCCGCTCCACTCATCTCCGGCGTAATCCCGGCGATCGGCATATTTGGACCGCAGATAAGCGAGCGGCAGCGGGTTAGACGGCGTCAGGCTCGGGGAGTTTTGCGCCAGCGCATCCAGGGTGAGGCGGGTTTTACTGTCGGGTTGCCATGTAACGGACGGGGCGACCAGATAATTTTCATAGCGGCTGGTGTGCGGCTGATCGTCATTCTCCGTCGCCTTACCCAGCAGGCGATAATTCCAGTCGCTGTCGGCAATTTGTCCGGTCGAATCGAGGTAGCCTTCTTTCAGATTACGGTTCCCGGTATTAAAACCGACCTCGGTTCGGGCTTCCCGCTGCGGCTTTTTGCTTTGAATATTTACCAGCCCGCCCGGCGAACCGCCGCCGTAAAGCACCGATGAAGGCCCTTTCAGGATATCGACGCTCTCTATTAACAGCGGATCGATGCGCGCCTTGGTGTTGCCGGTGACGTTATAGGGTAGCTGCAGCCCGTTGTAAAACTCCTGATCGACGGTAAAGCCACGAATTTTGTATTCGCTCATATAGGAGGTATTCCCCCGCACCTCGGTTGAGACGCCTGGGGCATAGCGCAGGATTTCATTCACGGAGTTCGCGTGACGCTTTTCGATCTCCGGCGCAGAGAGCGTGTTGATAACCTGCGGCGTTTTACTTTCGGCAACGGCCGATTTGGTGGCGCTGTTGGTCCAGGCCGGCAGCGCGCTGCCCTGCTCTGAGCCCGTGACGACAATGGTTGATTCTTCGGCGAAAGCCTGGACCTGCAATGCCAGCGTGACTGCACCCGCCAGGGTGCATAACGTAAAACGTGAGGAGTTCATAATGTCGTCTTGTTATTACATGCAATACGGAACGACAATTATTATCATTTAGATTAGCAAATCAATATAGCGGCAAAAAAAACGGCCCTCCGCAGAGAGCCGTTCTGTCATTTTATGCTCGTCGCAGTAATCTGAATATGCCCAGCACGACAATGGCTCCCACGACAGCGACCAGGAAACTGTGCATGTCGAAACCACTGATGTCACCACCAAAACCAAACATCGTCGCCAGCCAGCCGCCTACAACCGCACCAACGACCCCGAGTACGCAGGTCAAAATAAAGCCGCCGCCATCGTTTCCCGGCATGATCAGTTTTGCGATAGCGCCGGCAATAAGGCCAAAGATAATCCAGGCGATGATACCCATAGCAATGCCCTCTTGCAGATTAAACGCATGTACAGAAAACCTTCTGCACAGCTAACTTAAGTATAGGTCATCACCGGAAAACCAGTTTCGTCTCACCGACTTATCCTGCGGACAACGGTAAAAAAATCTCACCGGTTTGTATTAAGTTTGAGGGTGGATTGCCGATAACGCTAAGACAGTCTGTCATCAATCAAGGAGCCATCCGGCGTGAGTCATTACAGTGAGCAGTTCCTCAAGCAAAATCCGCTGGCTGTATTAGGGGTATTACGCGACCTGCAAAAAGGCGAAGTGCCGCTGCGCATCAGCTGGTCGAATAATCAGTTTATCAGCAAGATCCTTGACGTCTCGCAGGAGAGGCTGGTTATTGACCTGGGCAGCCTGGAGTATGAAAACCGCGCGGCGCTGAAAGCAGAGAATATCGTGGTCATGGCCGAAACCCATGGGGCCAAAGTGGAATTTGTCCTGCCGCGACTGGAACTGAGCGAATACCAGGGACTTCCGGCTTTTGTTACCCTCCTTCCTGGCAATCTCTGGTTTGTCCAGCGCCGTGAATATTTCCGCATCAGCGCCCCCCTTCATCCTGCCTATTTTTGTAAGGCCAAAATGCCGGACAAAAAAGAGATCCGCTTCCGTCTCTTTGACCTGTCGCTGGGCGGAATGGGCGCGCTGATGGATACCCCGAAGCCGGAGGGTCTGGTAGAAGGCATGCGGTTTACGCAAATAGAACTGGATATGGCGGGCTGGGGCCGTTTTTATTTCGATGCACAGCTGATTGCCATCAGCGAGCGCACGGTGGTGGACAGCAAAAATGAAACGATTACCACGCCGCGTCTGAGCTTCCGTTTTCTGAACGTCGGGCCCGGCGCGGAGCGCGAGTTGCAGCGCATTATCTATTCGCTGGAACGGGAAGCACGGGAACGTGCGAATAAGGTTCTGTAGGAAAAGTCGGGCAGCGAGCGCCGCCCGTTTGCGGCATTACATGGCATCCATCGCTTTCTGTACTTTCCAGATATAGCGAGGCGCCTGCGGTGCCGGATGATTTTTCGCCACATGCTCGACGAACTCATCTTTGTCCATGTCGTTGATCTCCTCAATCGCCTCTTTGCGGTCCGAGGAGAAGGTTCTGAGCAACGCCCCGGCGCCATTCACGTACGAGACCACCAGCGCGTATTGCATCACTTCCGGATCCTCAATGCCCTTCAGCACGCCGTGTTCCAGAATGCTCAGGTAAGCGGTCCCCATAGAAATGTTGCGTTCCGGGTTCTTCAGCTCGCTGGTCGATGGCTGGCCGCTCCAGCCCATATAGCGGTAGACCTCTCTCCCCGCCGTAGAGGCTTTCAGCTGCATCAGCCCCACCGCGTTGGATTTGCTTACAAGCGTAGGATTGCCACCGGACTCCACCGCAATAATGGCGGTGATCAGCCGCGGGCTGACGCCCCATGCCTTCCCGGCTTTTTCACTGATCGGCATCCACTGCATGGCCCGTTTCACCGGCACTTCCGGATTCCAGGGCGGGTTTTGATAATCATGTTTTGAACTACAGCCAGCCAGCAAAACAATCAAAAAAGCAAACCATCTCAATTTCACGTCATCTATCCTTATAGCCGGTCATCGCGGTGCGCCGCCCTTGAAGCAGGCGGCGTATACGCGGCATGATATAGACAATTAGTTTCTCATTCAGCAAGGAATTGCCATGTCTCAGTTTCATCTCATCGCGCCGTCGGGCTACTGTATTAACCAGGACGCGGCGCAGCGGGGCGTTCAGCGCTTACTGGAATCCGGCCATCAGGTAGAAAATCAGACAATTATCCCCCGCCGCCAGCAGCGTTTTGCCGGAACAGAAGCGCAGAGGCTAAATGATATCAATAGCCTGGTGAACCTGAAGGGCGAAAACCGAATAGTCCTTGCGGTGCGCGGCGGCTATGGTGCGAGCAGGCTGCTTGAGAGCATTGACTGGCAGGGCCTGGCACAGCGCCAGCAGCAGGATCCGCTGCTGATATGCGGCCACAGCGATTTCACCGCCATCCAGCTTGGTCTTCTGGCGCTGCATAACGTCATCACGTTTAGCGGCCCGATGCTGGCCGGTAACTTCGGCGCGCCGGAACTGGACGCGTTCACCGTGGAGCATTTCTGGCGCGCGCTGCGCAATCCCACCTACAGCGTGGAATGGCAAGGCAATGGACCGCACTGGGAATGTGAGGGCCAGCTCTGGGGCGGTAACCTGGCGATGCTGGTCTCGCTCATCGGCACGCCGTGGATGCCGCAAATCAAGGACGGCATTCTGGTGCTGGAGGATATTAACGAACATCCGTTCCGCGTCGAGCGCATGTTATTGCAGCTTTATCATGCCGGTATTCTCGATCGCCAGTCCGCGATCGTGCTGGGCAGCTTCAGCGGCTCTGCCCCGAATGACTATGATGCGGGCTACTCCCTGGAAACGATGGTCGATTTCATCCGCTCGCGGCTGGATATTCCGGTTATCACCGGTCTGGATTTCGGCCATGAGCAGCAGACCGTTACCCTTGCGCTGGGCGCGCAGGCGACGCTTACACATGATGTTTCGGGCAGTCGGTTAACGATCGGTGGTCATCCGGTCATAAAAGCATAAAAAACCCCCTTAATAAAACGCTGTTGCCGTTGTTAATATGTTAGGGTTTTAGTAACAGCGTTAACATTGAGGTGGGAGAAAGAGAACATTGGATGCCGCAGCGATAATCAGCCTTTTCATTTTGGGTTCTGTACTTGTAACCAGCAGTATTTTATTAAGTTCATTTTCATCGCGTCTTGGCATACCCATTCTTGTTATTTTCCTTGCCATCGGCATGCTGGCCGGCGTTGACGGCATCGGCGGTATCCCCTTCGATAACTATCCCTTCGCCTACATGGTGAGTAACCTCGCGCTGGCGGTGATCCTGCTCGACGGCGGGATGCGCACTCAGGCGAGCTCCTTCCGCGTGGCCTTAGGGCCTGCGCTGTCGCTGGCGACCGTCGGCGTGTTGATCACCTCCGGCCTCACCGGGATGATGGCCGCATGGCTTTTCAATCTCAATCTCATGGAAGGCTTGCTGATTGGCGCAATCGTTGGCTCTACCGATGCGGCTGCGGTCTTTTCCCTGCTTGGCGGTAAAGGGCTTAACGAACGCGTTGGCTCAACGCTTGAGATTGAATCCGGCAGTAACGATCCGATGGCGGTGTTCCTGACCATCACGCTGATAGAGATGATCCAGCAGCACGAGACGGGCCTGAGCTGGATGTTTGCCCTGCATATTCTGCAGCAGTTCGGGCTGGGGATTGTCATCGGCCTGGCGGGGGGATACCTGTTACAGCAGACGATCAACCGCATTTCTCTGCCCTCGGGGCTTTACCCTCTGCTGGCGCTGAGCGGCGGCATTCTCATTTTTGCCGTTACCACCGCGCTGGACGGCAGCGGTATTCTCGCCGTCTACCTCTGCGGGTTCCTGATGGGCAACCGCCCTATTCGCAACCGTCATGCTATTTTGCAGAACTTTGACGGCCTGGCGTGGCTGGCGCAAATCGGCATGTTCCTGGTGCTGGGCCTGCTGGTGACCCCGTCGGACCTGCTGCCGATCGCCGTTCCGGCGCTGCTGCTGTCGGCGTGGATGATCTTCTTCGCCCGTCCGCTCTCCGTATTTGCAGGCCTGCTGCCGTTTCGCGGTTTTAACCTGCGCGAGCGCGTCTTTATCAGCTGGGTCGGCCTGCGCGGCGCGGTGCCGATTATCCTTGCGGTGTTCCCGATGATGGCCGGTCTCGACAACGCGCGGCTGTTCTTCAACGTGGCGTTCTTCGTGGTGCTGATTTCCCTGCTGTTCCAGGGCACGTCGCTCGGGTGGGCGGCGAAAAAGGCCAAAGTGGTGGTGCCGCCCGTAGGCTGGCCGGTCTCCCGCGTGGGGCTGGACATTCACCCGGAAAACCCGTGGGAGCAGTTCGTCTACCAGCTGAGCGCCGACAAATGGTGCGTGGGGGCCTCGCTGCGCGATTTGCACATGCCGACTGAAACGCGCATTGCCGCCCTGTTCCGCGATAATGTCCTGCTGCACCCGACTGGCAGCACCCGCCTGCGCGAAGGAGATATTCTGTGCGTCATTGGCCGCGAGCGCGACCTGCCCGCGCTGGGCAAGCTGTTCAGCCAGTCGCCTCCCGTGGCGCTGGACCAGCGTTTCTTCGGCGATTTTATTCTGGAAGCTAGCGCCAAATTTGCGGATGTGGCGCTCATTTATGGCCTGGATGAAGGTGCAGAAGACGGTGATAACCCGCAAACGCTGGGCGAAATCATTCAGCAGCGGCTTGGCGCTGCGCCGGTTGTGGGTGACCAGGTGGAGTTTGCCGGGATGATCTGGACGGTGGCAGAAAAAGAAGATAACGCGGTGCGGAAGGTCGGTTTGAGGCCGATGGAAGAGGACGCGGAGTAGTTTTTTTTACCGGGTGACGGCTTCGCGTCACCCGGCAAAGATACAAGTTACACCGTCACAACCGGCACTCTTGGTGCCAGGGCACACATCAGTTCATACCCTACCGTTCCCGCCGCGGCCGCCACGTCATCAATTTTGATTTCGTTGCCCCACAGCTCGACCGGTGAACCGATGCCCGCCTGCGGGCATGGCGTCAGGTCAACGGCCAGCATATCCATTGAGACGGTCCCCACCGTGCCCGTGCGCACCCCATCCACCCAGACCGGCGTGCCGGTCGGCGCGATACGCGGATAGCCGTCGGCATAACCGCCCGCGACGATGCCAATCCGCTGCTCGCCCTTCGCCCGGAAGCGGCTGCCGTAGCCTACCGTGTCGCCCGCTTTCAGCGTCTGCACGCCGATGATCTCGCTGCGCAGGGTCATGACCGGCCTCAGGCCGCTGTTGGCAATATCCTGCCACTGGCCTGAGGGTGATGCACCGTACAGAACGATCCCCGGACGCACCCAGTTATAGTGGGCTTCAGGATGCCAAAGCGTCGCCGCCGAGTTCGACAGGGAGCGCGGACAATCGAGCCCTTCAGCCGCCTGCTCAATGCGGACCATAGCATCAGCAATGCCGTCCGGTTTTTCCGCATCGGCAAAGTGCGCCATCAGCGTCATTTCGCCGACGTTTTTCAGGCCACGCAGCTGCTGCCAGACCGTATGCACCCGCTCAGGCTGGAAGCCCAGGCGGTTCATGCCGCTGTTCACCTTGAGATAAATATCCAGCGGAGCGTGGAGCTTCGCATCCTGAATGGCTTTAATCTGCCAGTTGCTGTGAACGCTGGTGGTCAGGCGATACTTATCCAGCAGCGGCAGATCGTCCGCGTGGAAGAACCCCTCCAGCAGCAGAATAGGCCCTTTCCAGCCGCGCTCGCGCAGCAGGATGGCCTCTTCGAGATTCAGTAACGCAAAACCGTCGGTCGCGCCGAGCGCGCTCCATATACGGTCAATACCGTGGCCGTAGGCGTTTGCCTTGACGACTGACCAGACGCGCGAACCAGGTGCTGCCCGGCGAACAATTTGCAGGTTTTCCTTCAGGGCCTGCAGATCCAGCTGAGCCAGAACAGGACGGGACATGACAACTCCTTAATTATGCGCGCCGTGCAGGTGCTGAGGACGCGATGGCGTAAATCCTGATTGATAGCGCGCAGCACTTAAATCGTCAAACGGAATTGCCGGCGTGCGCCCGGAAATCAGGTCGCTCAGCAGCTGGCCCGAGCCGCAGGCCATCGTCCAGCCGAGCGTGCCGTGTCCGGTATTGGTCCACAGATTTTTGTATGGCGTGCGGCCCACAATCGGCGTGCCGTCCGGGGTCATCGGACGCAGGCCGGTCCAGAACGTCGCCTGTTCCACAAACCCGCCGCGCGGGAAGAGATCGCCCACCACCATCTCCAGCGTTTCACGACGCGGCTGCAGCAGCTCGGTGTTGAAGCCGACAATCTCCGCCATGCCGCCGACGCGAATACGGTTATCAAAGCGGGTAATGGCGATTTTGTAGGTTTCATCCAGGATGGTTGACACGGGCGCCCCGCTCTCCTCTTTCACCGGGATAGTCAATGAGTAGCCCTTGAGCGGGTAGACCGGAATATCGAGGATGCCTTTCAGCATGGCGGTGGAGTAGGAACCAAACGCCATCACGTAGGCATCCGCCTTTATCACCTCGTCGCCGCACTTCACGCCGTAAATTTTTTCGCCTTCCGACAGCAGCTTGTCGACGGAGGTATTAAAGCGGAATTTTACCCCTGCCTGCTCGCACATGTGCGCCAGCCGCTGGGTAAAGAGCTGACAGTCGCCGGTTTCGTCATTCGGCAGACGCAGACCGCCGGTCAGCTTGTGGGCCACTTCGGCCAGCGCGGGTTCCACCTGCCCCAGCTGGCTGGCTTCCAGCAGCTGATACGGTACACCGGCATCTTCCAGCACGGCGATATCGCGGGTGGCGTTTTCATACTGTTGCTCGGTGCGGAACAGCTGCAGCGTGCCGCCCTGACGGCCTTCGTACTCAATCCCCGTCGACGCGCGCAGGGCTTTGAGGCAGTCACGGCTGTATTCCGCCAGACGCACCATGCGGCCTTTGTTTTCCATGTAGTGCCGGGTGTCGCAATTGCGCAGCATCTGCCACATCCACTTCAGCTGGAACTGCGTGCCGTCAAGGCTGATGGCCAGCGGCGCGTGGCGCTGGAACATCCATTTGATCGCCTTCAGCGGCACGCCGGGCGCCGCCCAAGGGGCCGCATAGCCAGGAGAGATTTGACCGGCATTTGCCGCACTGGTTTCAAGCGCCGGGCCGGATTCACGATCGATAACGGTAACCTCATGTCCCGCCTGACTTAAATACCAGGCGCTGGTTACGCCAACGACACCACTTCCCAGTATGACAACACGCATAGCCACTCCATTATGAGCAAAAGAACAATCATCTAATTACAGATTGATAACCTAGTTGAAAATATTATTCAACATACGACTTTTTTATGGTGACTTACCTCACACATCCCCCAGCATCAGGGGACAGGGGTAATTTGGGATCTCCTGCTGAGCTTTATTTTTAACCAGCATAAAATTCTGATGAGTGCGCTTTTTTTGCCGTATCAAAAATGGGAAATCGCAAAGAAAAAATTTCTGCGCCAGCACGCTTTTTAACACGTTGATCTATGCTTGAAAGGAGGCTCTCCAGACAGAGAGAGCACCCACAACGAGGGCGCGCTAATGGCTACTATTGATTCCCTGAACAAGGACAACACACGTCTGAGCGATGGACCCGACTGGACCTTCGAGCTGCTGGATGTCTACCTCGCCGAAATCGACCGGGTGGCAAAACTGTATCGCCTGGATACCTATCCCCATCAGATTGAGGTGATTACCTCCGAACAGATGATGGACGCTTACTCCAGCGTCGGGATGCCGATCAACTATCCGCACTGGTCGTTTGGTAAAAAATTCATTGAAACGGAGCGGCTGTACAAGCACGGCCAGCAGGGGCTGGCGTATGAGATCGTCATTAACTCCAACCCGTGTATCGCCTATCTGATGGAAGAGAACACCATTACCATGCAGGCGCTGGTGATGGCGCACGCCTGCTACGGCCATAACTCTTTCTTTAAAAATAACTATCTGTTCCGCAGCTGGACGGACGCCAGCTCCATCGTCGATTACCTGATCTTCGCGCGTAAATACATTACCGACTGCGAAGAGCGCTACGGCGTGGACGAGGTAGAGAAGCTGCTCGACTCCTGCCACGCGCTGATGAACTACGGCGTGGACCGCTATAAACGCCCGCAGAAAATCTCACTGCAGGAGGAGAAAGCCCGGCAGAAAAGCCGCGAGGAGTATCTGCAGAGCCAGGTGAACATGCTGTGGCGCACCCTGCCGAAGCGTGAGGAGGAAAAAACGATTGCCGAAGCGCGTCGTTATCCGTCCGAGCCGCAGGAAAACCTGCTCTATTTTATGGAGAAGAATGCCCCGCTGCTGGAGCCGTGGCAGCGCGAGATTTTGCGTATCGTGCGTAAGGTGAGCCAGTATTTCTATCCGCAGAAACAGACCCAGGTGATGAACGAAGGCTGGGCAACATTCTGGCACTACACCATTCTCAACCATCTGTATGACGAGGGGAAAGTCACCGAGCGGTTCATGATGGAATTTCTTCACAGCCATACTAACGTGGTGTTCCAGCCGCCCTACAACAGCCCGTGGTACAGCGGGATTAACCCGTATGCGCTGGGCTTTGCGATGTTCCAGGATATTAAGCGCATCTGCCAGTCGCCAACGGAAGAGGACAAGTACTGGTTCCCGGATATCGCCGGTTCTGACTGGCTGGAAACGCTGCATTTTGCGATGCGCGACTTTAAGGATGAGAGCTTTATCAGCCAGTTCATGTCGCCGAAGATCATGCGCGATTTCCGCTTCTTCACCGTGCTGGACGATGACCGCAACAACTATCTGGAGATCTCCGCGATCCACAACGAGGAAGGATACCGGGAGATCCGCTCCCGTCTCTCCTCCCAGTACAACCTGAGCAACCTTGAACCCAATATTCAGGTGTGGAACGTGGACCTGCGCGGCGACCGCTCCCTGACGCTGCGCTATATCCCGCACAACCGCGCGCCGCTGGATAAAGGACGTAAAGAGGTGCTGAAGCACGTGCACCGCCTGTGGGGCTTTGACGTGCAACTGGAGCAGCAGAATGAGGACGGCAGCGTGGAGCTGCTGGAACGCTGCCCGGCGCGGTTGAATACGCTGTAGCGCCACCGGGCGAAAAAAAACCTCTCGATTGAGAGGTTTTTTATTTTAGCGACTCTGAATCGCCAAATCGCCCGGCAGCGTTTTCTGCATACGGTGCCAGATTTCACCGGAGTCGTGGCCGTAGCGGCGTACGGTTTCATAAACCTGATCGTGCAGGCCTTCGGTGCAGAGCTTGCTCAGCTTATGGTAGAAGCCCAGCGCCAGACTGCGGGCTTCAGGGTTAGCGAAGTAGTGACGACCAATGCGGGTATAGAGCCCTTTCATACCGTTGAGGATCAGGCCGTAAACCGGGTTGCCGGAGGCAAACGCCAGGCCGCGAAACACGTTGTAATCGAGGGTGGCAAAGGCGTCGGCGTGATCTTCAACTTCATTCGCGCTGGCCAGCACCGCAAGCGCATCTTCAGGATGCTGACGGAAAGCGGTACGAATAAAAATAGTCGCGATGTTGGTGCGCACGGAGAGCAGATTATCAATCAGCTGCGGCACGCTTTCGTGGTCGAGGCGCGCCAGCGTTTCAAGAATGTTCAGCCCCGAGGTTTCCCAGAAGTTGTTTACCTTTGTTGGCTTGCCGTGCTGGATCGTCAACCATCCATCACGCGCCAGTCGCTGAAGCACTTCACGCAGCGTGGTGCGAGTGACGCCAATCAGTTCAGAGAGTTCGCGTTCAGCCGGAAGAATGGACCCCGCAGGGAAACGATTATTCCAGATGCTTTCAATGATGTACTCTTCCGCGAAACCCGCCGGGCTCTGCGCCTTAATGACCATAGTGAGATTTCCATTACACAGCTTTTTGCAAATTGGACTCATCATACCAGAGGCGTGCAACGGCAGGTAGCGCGGCAAAGTGAGAAAAGAGGGATCGCCGTTTCATTTTTGTGAAATTTACAATGCGGTCTTATCCGCCTCCGGGCCGCGATTTTTGCGTATACTGATGTTTTGTATTACTTAACGGGAAGGACGTCTGTTGTGGAAATTTCTTTTGGGCGCGCGCTGTGGCGCAATTTTTTAGGTCATTCTCCTGACTGGTACAAACTGATACTGCTGGTTTTCCTGGTCGTTAATCCCATCATTTTTAGCGTGGATCCGTTTATCGCCGGGTGGCTGCTGGTGGCGGAATTTATCTTCACCCTGGCCATGGCGCTGAAGTGTTATCCCCTGCTGCCCGGCGGTTTGCTGGCGTTTGAAGCCGTTGTCATCGGCATGACGTCCGCAGAGCATGTAAAAGCAGAGCTGGCCTCCAATCTGGAAGTGCTCCTGCTGCTCATTTTTATGGTGGCCGGTATCTACTTTATGAAACAGCTGCTGCTGTTTATCTTTACCCGCCTGCTGCTGAGCATTACGTCAAAAACGATCCTCTCGCTGGCGTTTTGCCTTGCCGCCGCCTTTCTGTCGGCCTTCCTGGATGCGCTCACCGTTGTCGCGGTGGTGATCAGCGTCGCCGTCGGATTTTACGGCATTTATCACCGCGTGGCCTCCTCTCGCCCAAGTGAGGATTTACAGGACGATAGCCACGTCGAGGCGCATAACCGCGACGTGCTGGAACAGTTCCGCGCGTTTCTGCGCAGCCTGATGATGCACGCAGGGGTCGGTACGGCACTGGGCGGCGTGATGACCATGGTGGGCGAGCCGCAAAACCTGATCATCGCGAAAGCGGCTGAATGGCATTTTGGCGAGTTTTTCCTGCGCATGGCCCCCGTCAGCGTGCCTGTGCTGGTCTGCGGGTTAGCGACCTGCATTCTGGTCGAAAAATTCAGGCTGTTCGGCTACGGCGCACAGCTGCCTGAACCGGTCCGCAAAGAACTGCATAAATTTGACGAGCAGAGCCGCAAACAGCGTACGCGCCAGGAGACGCTGCGTCTGATTGCGCAGGGGATCATCGGCATCTGGCTTATCGCCGCGCTGGCGTTGCATCTTGCCGAAGTCGGGTTGATTGGCCTCTCCGTCATTATTCTTGCCACCACCTTTAGCGGGGTTACGGACGAACATGCTATTGGTAAAGCCTTTACCGAAGCCCTGCCGTTTACCGCGCTGCTGGCGGTCTTTTTTGCGGTCGTGGCGGTGATTATTGACCAACACCTTTTCGCACCGATTATCGCGTTTGTGCTTCAGGCCTCGCCGGACTCGCAGCTTACGCTGTTCTATCTCTTTAACGGTCTGTTGTCCTCTATTTCCGATAACGTCTTTGTCGGGACGGTGTATATCAATGAGGCCAAAGCGGCGATGGAGCAAGGGATCGTCAGTACCGGGCAGTTCGACCTGCTGGCGGTGGCCATCAACACCGGAACAAACCTGCCCTCCGTTGCAACACCTAACGGCCAGGCGGCATTTCTCTTCCTGCTGACCTCGGCGCTGGCACCGCTCATACGGCTTTCTTATGGAAGAATGGTCTGGATGGCGCTGCCGTACACGCTGGTGCTCACCGTTGTTGGTTTGCTGTGCATCAAAATTACTCTCGTTCCCTGTACGCAATGGCTGCTACAAGCGGGTATACTTGCGGCGCATTAAAATTCGTTTACACTGCGCTTTCTAAGCATGTTCCAGGGAAATGATTATGTTGAGATTTTTAAACCAGTGCTCCCGCGGTCGCGGAGCGTGGTTGTTGATGGCCCTGACCGCCTTTGCGCTGGAAATGGTTGCGCTGTGGTTCCAGCACGTGATGGGACTCAAGCCCTGCGTGCTGTGCATCTACGAGCGCTGCGCGCTGTTCGGCATTATGGGTGCAGGCCTGGTGGGCGCAATTGCCCCAAAAACGCCGTTGCGCTACGTCGGTATTGCCATCTGGCTGTACAGCGCCTGGAAAGGGATTGAGCTTTCCTGGCAGCACACCATGATGCAGCTGCATCCGTCACCGTTTATGACCTGTGATTTCGCCGCCCGCTTCCCGAGCTGGCTGCCGCTGGATAAGTGGCTTCCGCAGGTGTTTGTCGCATCCGGTGACTGCTCCGTACGTCAGTGGGAATTCCTGACGCTGGAGATGCCGCAGTGGCTGGTGGGCATTTTTGTGGCCTACTTCGTCGTGGCGCTGCTGGTGCTGATCGCTCAGCCGTTCAAACCGAAGAAACGCGATTTGTTTGGAAGGTAAAAGCAAAAACCCGCCCCGGCGGGTTTTTTATTATCACCGATTAGGGTGATTCATGATGTGATCTTCCCAGTCCCGTACCTCGGACTCCTTCACCGCAATGTGGCGTACCGAGATACGCTCGCCGTGCATCGCCGCTTTTGAACCGGTCAGCAGAGGATGCCAGGCCGGTAGATCTTTCCCTTCCGCCAGCAGGCGATACGCGCAGGTGTGCGGCAGCCACTCAAAAGTCGGCAGATTTTCACGGGTGAGCTTGATGCAGTCCGGCTCGAACTCGAAGCGGCGTTCGTAGTTGCGGCACTGGCAGGTTTTAATGTTCAGCTGCCTGCAGGCGACGTTGGTGAAATAGATCTCATCGGAGTCTTCATCCATCAGCTTGTGCAGGCAGCACTGCCCGCAGCCGTCGCACAACGATTCCCACTCCGCGTCGGTCATTTGGTCAAGAGTTTTGCTTTGCCAGAAAGGAATGTCGTTCATCAGGATGTCCACACGTCAAAAGAAAGCGCACCTTATAACCAGTCTGGCACGTGGTTGCAAGTTTTGCCGCCCTTTGCAGGCGGCAAGTTGCGGTTACAGCACGCGGGTTTTTAGCGACAGGCCGTTAAAACCGACCTCAAGCTCATCGCCGCTGGCGAGCGGGCCCACACCTTCCGGCGTGCCGGTGAGGATCACATCGCCCGGCTTCAGGGTGAAGAAACGGCTCATGTAGGCGATCAGCGGCACAATCTTGTGGATCATATCTGCCGTGGTGCCCTGCTGGCGGATCTCGCCGTTAACCTTCAGGCTGAGCGGAGTGTCCTGCGGATCGTTGGTAAATTCATTCACCGGAACAAACCCTGAAATCGGACATGCGTTATCAAAGCCTTTGGCTTTTTCCCACGGCTGCCCTGCCTTCTTCATTTTGCCCTGCACGTCGCGCAGGGTCAGATCCAGCGCCACGCCGTAGCCAGCAATCGCTTTCTCGACATGCTCTTCGGAAGCCTGGCGCAGCGTGGCGCCGATCAGCACGGCAAGCTCTACTTCGTGATGCACCGACCCCAGCCCCTGCGGCAGCGCCAGCGGCTGGCGGATGTCGCATAGCGCCGTCTCGGGCTTAATAAACAGGACCGGCTCTTCTGGGGTTGCGCTGCCCATCTCCTGAATATGCTTCGCATAGTTGCTGCCCACGCAGACCACTTTGCTGACGGGATAATCCAGTAATGCACCTTGCCAGTTATGATGTTGATACATGCTCGACCCCTAATCGGTTGATGTGTTATGCCCGAAAACAGCTGAGGCTATTTTTTCCCGGACGCCTCGAGGTGCTGTTTTAATAAATTCTCAGGCGGCGGTGGAAGCTGTAAATAATAGCCCTGCTCGGCTAATGCCGTTTTCACTTTTTCCAGATCGGCATTCACCAGTTTCTTACGGCCGTCCAGCGGCAGCAGCATCGCCAGCTGTGGTCGGCCAAAGCTCTTCATTAATTCTTCCGGCACGCGTGAAAAATCGTCTTTCTTTTCGACATAAAGATAGGTCTGGTCACGGCTTGTACTTCTGTAGATCACACAAAACATGTTTTTACTCTGAATTAATCGGTGGTTGCTTGCCTCAATATACTCCTGACTATAACATGCCTGATACTCTTCGGAATATCGCAGCGAATGGTTGCGGTTAATAGCAAATTGAGTAAGGCCAGGATGTCAAACACGCCCATCGAGCTTAAAGGCAGTAGCTTCACCTTATCAGTGGTTCATTTGCATGATGCAAAACCCGAGGTTATTCGTCAGGCGTTAGAAGACAAAATCGCCCAGGCTCCCGCCTTTCTGAAGCACGCCCCCGTCGTCATCAACGTCAGCGGTCTTGAGGCACCGGTTAACTGGACACGTCTCCAGCAGGCGGTCTCCTCTACCGGGCTGCGTATTGTCGGCATCAGCGGCTGCAAAGATCCCGAGCTGAAAGCGGAAATCGACCGTGCGGGGCTGCCTCTTCTTAATGAAGGCAAAGAAAAAACCCCACGTGCAGCACCCGCTGCCGTACAAACGCCCCCTCCTGCGGCGCAAAACGTTACCGCTCTCACAAAAACGCGAATGATTGATGTGCCGGTTCGTTCCGGTCAGCGCATTTATGCGCCAAACTGTGATCTAATTGTTACAAGCCACGTCAGTGCTGGCGCAGAGCTTATTGCAGATGGCAATATTCACGTTTACGGTATGATGCGTGGACGTGCGCTCGCGGGCGCAAGTGGCGATCGGGACGCGCAAATATTTTGTACTCACCTGACGGCGGAACTGGTGTCCATCGCAGGTGAATATTGGCTGAGCGACAAGATCCCAGCCGAATTTTATGGCAAAGCGGCTCGCCTGCTTCTGGCAGACGACGCGTTGACCGTTCAACCGTTGAATTAATCCCTTTTTAACAAGGAATTTCTATGGCACGCATTATTGTTGTTACTTCGGGTAAAGGAGGCGTTGGCAAGACCACCTCCAGCGCGGCCATCGCTACTGGTTTGGCCCAGAAGGGAAAGAAAACCGTCGTTATCGACTTCGATATCGGTCTGCGTAACCTCGACCTCATCATGGGATGTGAGCGTCGCGTCGTATATGACTTCGTGAACGTCATTCAGGGCGATGCCACGCTGAACCAGGCGCTGATTAAAGACAAGCGCACCGAGAACCTCTTCATTCTTCCGGCTTCTCAGACGCGTGATAAAGATGCCCTGACCCGTGAAGGCGTGGAAAAGGTACTCGACGAGCTGAAAAAAATGGAGTTCGACTTCATCGTCTGTGACTCCCCTGCCGGCATTGAAACCGGTGCCCTGATGGCGCTCTACTTTGCTGATGAAGCGATCATCACCACCAACCCGGAAGTCTCCTCCGTGCGTGACTCCGACCGTATTCTCGGTATTCTGGCTTCCAAATCCCGCCGTGCGGAAAATGGCCAGGATCCGATTAAAGAGCACCTGCTGCTGACCCGCTATAACCCGGGTCGCGTAAACAAAGGTGACATGCTGAGCATGGAAGACGTGCTGGAGATCCTGCGCATTAAACTGGTTGGCGTTATCCCGGAAGACCAGTCCGTGTTACGCGCCTCTAACCAGGGCGAGCCCGTGATCCTTGATACAACGGCAGATGCAGGTAAAGCTTACGCCGATACCGTTGACCGTCTGCTGGGAGAAGAACGTCCTTTCCGCTTCATTGAAGAAGAGAAGAAAGGTTTCCTCAAACGCCTGTTCGGAGGATAAGTTATGGCATTACTGGACTTTTTTCTCTCGCGGAAAAAAAGCACCGCCAACATCGCAAAAGAACGCCTGCAAATTATCGTTGCGGAGCGTCGTCGTAGCGACGCCGAGCCTCACTACCTGCCGCAGCTGCGCAAGGACATCCTGGAAGTGATCTGTAAGTATGTGCAGATTGACCCGGAGATGGTCACCGTACAGCTGGAGCAAAAAGACGGGGATATTTCGATTCTGGAGCTGAACGTAACGCTTCCGGAAGCGGAAGAGTCGCGTCCGTAGGTTCCTGGTGTCGTAGCCCCGGTAAGCGCAGCGCCACCGGGGGAATATGCCGGGTATATCGCCCGGCATATTTTTATCGCGGATAACCTTCCAGCAAGGTATTCAGGCGATCGGCCATCAATACCCCGCGCCAGCCAGCCATCAGTTCCGGCACGCCATTCTGCGGTTTCAGCTTCCAGTGCCAGTTCAGCAGCTGGTTAATTTGTCTGCGTGACGCCAGCAGTTCAGCGCTCAGCTTGCTTTCCGTTGCGACATCCTGCACCAGCGCTTTGATATCCTTAAATGCTTTACGATAGCCCGGCATATCCATGAGATTCAGCAGCGTCTCAGGCAGTGCGTCCTCCGGCAGCGCCTGCGCTTTGGCGACCAGCGCCAGCAGGGTTTTACCATGGAAACGGATCTCGCTGCCGGAAAGGCCAATGCTGTCCAGTTCGCCCAGACTGCCCGGCATATAGCGCGCGACCGCCCAGAGATGCTCTTCACGCACCACAAAATTCACGGCCAGATCGCGCTCGCGCGCTTTACGCAAACGCCAGTCCGCTAACAGCTGCAGGCAGGCCAGCTGACGCGTGCGAAGCTGCCAGGCGTTGGTGATATCACGCCAGGCCTCTTTCGGGTCGACCACTTCCTGGCGACGCTGCTGCGTCATACGGCACTCGTCCAGCGCGGCAGACAGCCAGCCGGAGGCTTCCGCCTCTTTCATCAGCTGTCCGGCAATCGGCAGCAGGTAAAACACGTCTGCCGCCGCATATTCCAGCTGACGCTCGGTAAGCGGACGGGCCAGCCAGTCGGTACGGGATTCACTTTTATCCAGCGTCAGGCCCGTGTACTCCTCCACCATGGCGGCAAAGCCCCACGACAGCGGACGACCGCTGAACGCCGCGAGGATCTGCGTATCAATCAGCGGCTGAGGCATGATGCCAAAGGTGTTAAGAAAGACTTCCAGATCTTCACTGCCCGCGTGCAGATATTTCGTTACCGCAGTATCCAGCAGCAGGTCTCGCATCGGCGCCCAGTCGGTAATGCCGAGCGGGTCGATCAGCGAGACGTGCTTACCGTCGTACATCTGTATCAAACCCAGCTGTGGATAATAGGTGCGAGTACGGACAAACTCGGTATCCAGAGCGATGGCAGGAAAGTCGCGCGTCACTTCGCACAGCGAAGCCAGCTCGTCGTTGGTCGTGATCATCTGGTAATTCAAATCGGATTCTCTTTTGTTTGCGCCCATAAAAAACGCCGGCTTAACCGGCGTCTGGGCGATTAACGTGAAGCTCAGGCCTTATTGTCTACTTTGGCACGGGCTTCGTCACGTAATTCTCGTCGTAATATCTTCCCGACGTTGGATTTCGGCAGCTCATCGCGGAATTCCACCAGCTTCGGCACCTTATAGCCCGTCAGCTGACGGCGACAAAACGTTATCAGCGCTTCCTCGGTAAGAGAAGGATCTTTCTTGACCACAAATATCTTCACCGCTTCACCGCTGCTGCCGGAAGGAACGCCCACCGCCGCCACTTCCAGCACGCCGCTGTGCTGCATCACCACGTCTTCGATTTCGTTCGGATAGACGTTGAAGCCGGAGACCAGGATCATATCTTTTTTGCGATCGACGATGCGCAGGAAGCCTTCGTCATCCATCACCGCAATATCGCCGGTGTGAAGCCAGCCGTCTTTAATGATTTCGTCGGTCGCATCAGGACGCTGCCAGTAACCCAGCATCACCTGCGGCCCTCTGACGCACAGCTCGCCCGGCTCGCCGTGAGGAACTTCGTTATCCTCATCATCCACCAGCTTTGCTTCCGTCGACGGGACCGGCAGGCCGATGCTGCCGCTGTGGTAGTCGATATCGTGCGGGTTGACGCTCACCAGCGGGGCACACTCCGTCAGGCCGTAGCCTTCCAGCAGATATTGCCCGGTTAGCTTCACCCAGCGCTCGGCCACCGCCTGCTGAACCGGCATGCCGCCGCCCGCGGAGAGATGCAGCGTGGAGAAATCAAGCTGCTGGAACTCTTTGTTGTTGAGCAGCGCGTTAAACAGGGTGTTCACCCCGGTCATGGCGGTAAACGGGTATTTTGCCAGCTCTTTCACCAGACCCGGGATATCGCGCGGGTTGGTGATCAATACGTTTTGCCCGCCCAGCTCGATAAACAGCAGGCAGTTCATGGTCAGCGCGAAGATGTGATACAGCGGCAGCGCGGTGATTACCAGCTCTTTACCCGGATGCAGCAGCGGCCCGTAGGTGGCATTGACCTGCTCAAGGTTCGCCAGCATGTTGCGGTGGGTCAGCATCGCCCCTTTGGCCACGCCGGTGGTGCCGCCTGTGTATTGCAGGAAGGCCAGGTCTTCGGAGACGACTTCAGGCTTGACGTACTGCATGCGATAGCCCGCATGCAGCGCGCGGCGGAAAGAGATAGCATCCGGCAGATGGTATTTTGGTACCAGACGTTTGACGTATTTAACGACAAAGTTAACCAGCGTCCCTTTGGCGGTGGAAAGCTGATCGCCCATGCGCGTCAGGATGACATGCTTCACCTGGGTTTTGTCGACCACTTTTTCCAGGGTATGGGCAAAGTTAGAAACAATGACAATCGCCACCGCCCCGCTGTCGTTCAGCTGATGTTCCAGCTCGCGCGGCGTGTAAAGCGGGTTAACGTTGACCACAATCATCCCGGCACGCAGGATGCCAAACAGCGCCACCGGGTATTGCAGCAGGTTCGGCATCATCAGCGCGACGCGATCCCCTTTTTGCAGCCCAAGTCCTTCCTGCAGATAAGCCGCAAACGCCCGGCTACGCTCCTCAAGCTTACGGAACGTCATCACCTCGCCCATATTCACAAACGCGGGCTGGTCTGCGTAACGTCTTACCGAGTGCTCAAATAATTCCACCAGGGATTGATAACGGTCAGGATTGATCTCCGCAGGCACATCTGCGGGATAACGGTTAAGCCAAACCTTTTGCAATGCATCACCTCTGAAATGAGTGTTCGTCGTCATCACAGCCCCGATAATAAACAGTTTGTTAACATTATATTAACTCAGCGTACCAGTTTATTAATTGTTCAGATTGCAGGTTGCGAAGCGCGTCACTCTTTTTTTTCGTTTTATCCGTAAAAAAACAGAGACAGCGGCTGAGCCGCTGTCTCTTTCTTAACAATAACAGTAAGTTACTCAGTTACGATCGTTTGCACCTGTGCAGGGCCCGGGTTATACCAGCCCCATCCCGGATAACCGTAACGGTAAGGATGTGGGCCCCACATCCACGGGTCGATTGGCTGAGGCGGCATCACCACCTGCTGGGCGATACGCCAGCGCTTATAGCCGTTCACCTGCATGGTCATAAATTTATACGGCGTGTTGCCGATTTTGCCCTGCACCGAACCGGTAATCGGCCCGACAACGGTTACCAGCTGTCCGCGAAAATCGACCGGGTCGAGGAAACCACTAACGTCGGCATAGATACGCCCGCGAGAGGCTTCACCGAGTACGGGACGCGCGCCGCTGTCGAGCGGTACCGTGGCTATTTCCAGACGGGTTTTCCCCTGCTGGTTCTGAACGTCGATCACTTTCCCACCGAAGCGGGCTTCCTGGCCGACGTAAAGCTCGGGCGCATTCATTACCCGAACCAGATCCTGCTGTGGCGTCGGGCTGCTGCCCTTGATCGCATCAGGTACGGTTACGCAACCGCTCAGTGCTATGGCAACCGCGCCTGCCATAAAAAGGCGTACTACTTTAGTCTGAACCGCCATGATGCGACTCCTTTTTCTCAGTTCCTGTTACTGAGATTCATTCGCGGCCCGGAAGTTTCTTCCACGCGACGGTGTTTCGCAAATAAACCGGCTCCGCATGCTCAACGGCAACGGTTTTTCCTGCTGCAAGCAGTTGACGGGCAATCGGGAGCATATCTTCTGCCGCAGGCAGGAGCATGTTGCCGTCCACCAGCGTCACGCCGGTGCCGCTCGCCATCTCTGGCCACGCCGGCCAGCCCGTGCCGACCGTCGCCCACTCGCCGGACAGCTGCTTCAGGCGCTCAGTAACGGCTTCAGGCTTAAGCACTGCTTCCGTCTCTTCGCCGTGCCACACGCCGTTTTCATCGCGGGTATATTCCGCCCAGTAAACTTCACCCATGCGAGCGTCAATAGCGGCGAGCACGCGGGTCGCGCCCGTCATGCGCCAGGCACCCTCCGCCATCGTCGCAAGCGTAGAGACGCCGATCATCGGCAGATCAGCGCCCAGCGCCAGCCCCTGCGCGATGCCAATCCCAATGCGCACGCCCGTAAAGCTGCCGGGGCCGCGGCCAAAGGCCAGCGCGTCGAGGTCGGTTAAGGTGGTGTTGCCCTGGGTTAAAATGGCTTTTACCAGGGGCAGAATACGCTGGGTGTGTTCCCGTGGGCACTCTTCGAAATGAGCAGAAACAGCACCGTCGTTTAACAGAGCAACAGAGCAAGCCTCTGTCGCGGTATCAATAGCCAGAATTCGCATCAGTCGTCGCGCTCTCGCAAGGGTCAGTCACAAAATGGCGCGCATCTTAGCACACTCCGGAGCGAATTACTCCGCCGTTGGGTTTGCCAGGAAACGCACCGCGCGTTTAATGTCCCGCGTACGCGGGGCGGGCGGCAGGCTGGCGAGGAACGTTGCGCCGTAAGGACGCATCACCAGGCGGTTATCGCAGATGACCAGCACGCCGCGATCGGTGACGTCACGGATTAAGCGCCCTACCCCCTGCTTAAGCGTAATGACCGCATCCGGCAGCTGAACCTCGTCAAACGGATCGCCGCCGCGCAGACGGCAGTCTTCCATCCGCGCCTTGAGCAGCGGATCGTCCGGCGACGTGAACGGCAGCTTATCGATGATCACCAGCGAGAGCGTGTCGCCGCGCACGTCCACCCCTTCCCAGAAGCTGCTGGTTGCCACCAGCAGGGCGTTACCGGCGCTGACAAACTGCTGGAGCAGCTGGCCTTTGCTGGTTTCCCCCTGCAGCAGCACCGGGAGGGTCATGGTGGCGCGAAACTGCTCGGCGAGATCGCGCATCATGGCGTGTGAGGTGCAGAGCATAAAGCAGCGCCCGTTGTTGGCCTCAATCATCGGCTTGAGCATCGCTGCGAGATGCCGCGCCGCCCCCGGCTGGTTCGGCAGCGGGAGATTGCGTGGCACGCAGAGTAGCGCCTGCTTTTCGTAATCAAACGGGCTGGGCAGCAGCAGTGATTCCGCCTGCTCAATACCGAGGCGCTCGGTGAAGTGGTGCAGATCGTCATTTACAGACAGGGTTGCGGAAGTGAAGATCCAGCTTCCCGGCTTCTGCGCCATCACCTCTTTGAATTTATCGGCCACCGTCAGCGGCGTGAGCGCCAGGGTAAAGTGGCGCGAGGTGCATTCATACCAGTAGCTGTACCCCGGCTGGTTGATCTCTTTTAGCCGTTTGAGCCGCCCGCGATAGAGCGTGGCGCGTTCGAAGGCGGCGTCAAGCAGCGCGGAGCGTCCGAGGGACAGCTTCGCCACGTCGTAGCAAAGCTCAAGTGCATCATCGAGCAGCAGCAGCGCGCGCTGGATATTTTTGTCCGCCAGCAGTTCGCGCAGGTTGCCGCGATAGCCCGGCTCGCCAAGCTGTAAGCGGAAATCCTGCGCGCTTTGCGCCAGACGGTCGGCGCACTTCTGCAGCTGCTGGGTATCTTTGAGTTCGGTCCGGTAGGCAATGGTAAAATCTTTCGCCAGATCCTGTAGCTGGCGGCTGGAGAGCGACTGGCCGAAATACTGGCTGGCGATATCCGGCAACTGATGGGCTTCATCGAAGATCATCACGTCCGCCTCCGGGATCAGCTCGCCGAAACCGCTGTCCTTAACCACCATGTCCGCGAGGAACAGGTGGTGGTTCACTACCACCACGTCTGCGTCCATCGCGGTTTTGCGCGCTTTCACCACAAAACAGTCTTTATACAGCGGGCAGTCGCTACCGAGGCAGTTGTCGTTGGTGCTGGTCACCAGCGGCCAGGCCGGGGAGTCTTCCGGCACGCTCGCGCAGGTGCTGATATCGCCCTCTTCGGTCTGGTTCGCCCAGGCGCGCAGGATGATGACGTCGCTCAGGGTTTGTACCGGCAGATCGCCGCCGGCCAGCGCCTGCTGTTCAAGTCGCTCCAGGCAAAGGTAGTTCGATCGCCCTTTCAGCAGTGCCAGGCGTCCTTTGTATTTCAGCGCTTTTGCTACGGTAGGCAGATCGCGGCTGTAGAGCTGATCCTGCAGCGCTTTCGATCCGGTGGAAATTATCACTTTCTTTTTCGCCCGCAGCGCCGGCGCAAGGTAAGCATAGGTCTTACCCGTGCCGGTTCCGGCTTCAACCACCAGCGGCTGGGCCTGATCAATGGCGCGGGCAACGGCGTGCGCCATCTGTCGCTGAGGCTCACGGGGCTTGAAGCCGGGGATCGCCTGCGCTAATTGACCTTCAGGGGAAAAATCGTCTGCCACGTTGCTCTCTCACTGTATTTTTGCACAGGGATTATGTCAGCCCATCTTCTCCTGTGCCACCCCAAATAGTGACGACGGCAGAACAATATGGCAGTCTTGCCGCCTGACGACGAAAAATAACGAGGAAACGTTTATGACAATTGTGCGCATTGATGCCGAAGCCCGCTGGTCTGATGTGGTGATCCATAACCAGACGCTGTATTACACCGGTGTACCGTCAAATCTGGACGCGGATGCGTTCGAACAGACGGCGAATACCCTGGCGCAGATTGATGCCGTGCTGAAAAAACAGGGCAGCGATAAATCCCGCATTCTGGATGCGACCATTTTCCTGGCAAATAAAGACGATTTCGCGGCGATGAACAAAGCCTGGGATGCGTGGGTGGTAGCGGGTCACGCGCCTGTACGCTGCACCGTACAGGCCACGCTGATGAAACCGGAATACAAGGTTGAGATCAAGATTATCGCGGCGGTTTAAGCCCGGTTACTCTTCATCTTCATCCTCAAAACGCGCCACGATCCGCTCGCCGGTATGGGTGGCGCGCAGCTCCTCCGCCACCTGGGAAATCGCCTGTCCGCTGCTCATCCCCTGGGACATCAGTTCCTGAATTCGCTCAACCGCTTTCTGCTGCTGTTCATGGCTCAGAGAAGGTAAACCTGCAAACATCGTCAACTCCTGCTAAATTATTCGCGCTAATTATTTCACGCTGCCCGGTAGTATGCCATACATGAACATGCGCTTCCCCACTGTTGTTACCTTACCCTGGCGCGCTGACGCCGCTGAGTTCTGGTTTGCCCGTCTGAGCCATCTTCCCTTTGCCATGCTGCTGCACTCCGGCCATGCGGATCACCCGTACAGCCGCTTCGATATTCTGGTGGCCGATCCGCTGAAGACGCTGACGACCGACGATCTGTCGACGACGGACGATCCGCTGATGCAGCTTCAGCAGGAAATCAACGCGCTGGGCTTATCCGCTACCCCTAACCTGGACCTGCCCTTCCAGGGCGGCGCGCTGGGCCTGTTTGGCTACGATTTGGGTCGCCGCTTCGAAATGCTGCCCGAGCATGCGCAGGCGGATATTGCCCTGCCGGACATGGCCGTGGGGCTGTATGACTGGGCGTTGATTGTGGACCACCAGAAAAAAAGGGTCTCCCTGCTGAGCCATGATGACGTGCAGGCGCGTCTGGCCTGGCTTGAGGCACAGAAGCCTGCTCCAGCTGAGGCGTTCACCCTGACCTCCGGCTGGCGCTCGAACATGACCGCGCCGGAATACGCGGAAAAATTCTCCCGCGTGCAGGCCTATCTGCAAAGCGGCGACTGCTATCAGGTTAACCTTGCCCAGCGGTTCCAGGCAGCATACCAGGGGGACGAGTGGCAGGCGTTTACCCGTCTCAATGCCAGCAACAGGGCTCCGTTCAGCGCGTTCGTACGTCTGAAACAGGGGGCCATCCTCAGCCTGTCGCCGGAGCGTTTTATCCATCTGGCGGAAGGGACGATTCAGACCCGCCCGATTAAAGGCACGCTGCCGCGCCTTGCCGATCCGGACGCCGATCGCCAGCAGGCGGAGAAACTCGCCGGGTCACCGAAGGATCGCGCCGAAAACCTGATGATTGTCGACCTGATGCGTAACGATATTGGCCGGGTCGCCGAACCAGGCAGCGTGCGCGTGCCGGAGCTGTTCGTCGTCGAACCTTTCCCGGCAGTGCATCATCTGGTCAGCACCATCACCGCGCGTCTGCCCGCCTCTCGCACCGCCTGCGATCTGCTCCGGGCCGCGTTCCCGGGCGGCTCCATCACCGGTGCGCCAAAAATTCGCGCCATGGAAATCATCGACGAACTGGAACCGCACCGCCGCAACGCCTGGTGCGGCAGCATCGGCTATATCAGCCTGTGCGGCACCATGGATACCAGCATTACCATTCGCACGCTGACGGCCTGCGGCGGCAATCTGTACTGTTCCGCGGGCGGCGGCATTGTGGCGGACAGCCAGGTCGAGGCGGAATATCAGGAAACCTTTGATAAGGTGAACCGCATCCTGAAGCAACTGGAGAACTAACGGTGGAGAAAGAGAACCTGACGCTGGATGATTTTCTGTCGCGCTTTCAGCTGCTACGGCCGCAGGTCAACCGCGCCACGCTGAATCAGCGTCAGGCGGCGGTGCTGATCCCGGTGGTGCGCCGGGAACAGCCGGGCCTGCTGCTTACGCAGCGTTCGCCGCATATGCGCAAACACGCCGGTCAGGTGGCCTTCCCGGGAGGCGCGGTGGACAGCACCGATGCGTCGCTGATTGCCGCCGCGCTGCGGGAAGCGCAGGAGGAGGTGGCGATCCCGCCTGACGCGGTGGAAGTCATCGGCGTGCTGCCGCCCGTCGACAGCGTGACCGGCTTTCAGGTCACGCCGGTCGTCGGCATTATCCCCCCCAATCTTCAGTATCATGCCAGCGTCGACGAAGTCTCTGCGGTGTTTGAGATGCCGCTTGAAGAGGCGCTCCGGCTAAGCCGCTATCATCCGCTGGATATCCATCGCCGGGGGCATGACCATCGGGTCTGGTTGTCCTGGTATCAGCATTATTTTGTCTGGGGCATGACGGCGGGCATCATTCGTGAACTGGCGCTACAAATCGGCCTGAAGCCTTGACTATACTTTACATTCCAGCCTTTTTTGCAGGTTTGCGATCCGCGTCGCGCTATTAGCAAAACCCATCGTTAACCATTAGTTTAATTCATGTGAATAGTTAAGCCGAGGTTGGTGTTCCCTCTTACACTATGCGCAGTTATAACATCGTTACTGGAACCCCGGTAACCCTGTCAGGAGTGTGAAAGTGATTAGTATATTCGACATGTTCAAAGTGGGGATTGGTCCTTCTTCTTCCCACACTGTAGGGCCGATGAAGGCCGGTAAACAGTTCGTCGATGATCTGGTCGAAAAAGGATTACTGGAAAGCGTTACCCGTGTCGCCGTAGACGTTTACGGTTCACTGTCATTAACGGGTAAAGGCCACCACACCGATATCGCCATTATTATGGGTCTGGCGGGCAATATGCCGGACACTGTTGATATTGATGCCATCCCGGCATTCATCCGCGACGTGGAAGCGCGCGGTCGCCTGCTGCTGGCTAACGGTCAGCACGAAGTGGATTTCCCGCAGGATGACGGCATGCGTTTTCGCAGCGACAACCTGCCGCTGCATGAAAACGGCATGACTATCCACGCCTGGAGCGGCGAAAAAGAGATCTACAGCAAAACCTACTACTCCATCGGCGGTGGCTTCATCGTTGACGAAGAGCATTTCGGTAAAGAGAGCGCGGGCGACGTGAACGTGCCCTATCCGTTCAAATCGGCCACCGAGATGCTGGGCTACTGCAAAGAGACCGGTTTGTCGCTGTCCGGCATGGTGATGCAGAACGAGCTGGCGCTGCACAGCAAAAAAGAGATCGAAGACTATTTTGCCAACGTGTGGCAAACCATGCGCGCCTGTATCGATCGCGGGATGAACACCGAAGGCGTACTGCCAGGGCCACTGCGCGTGCCGCGTCGTGCCTCTGCCCTGCGCCGTATGCTGGTGACCACGGACAAATTCTCTAACGACCCGATGAACGTAGTTGACTGGGTGAACATGTTTGCTCTGGCGGTGAACGAAGAGAACGCCGCGGGGGGGCGCGTCGTGACTGCGCCAACCAACGGCGCGTGCGGGATCGTTCCGGCGGTGCTGGCCTACTACGATCACTTTATCGAGCCTGTGACGCCGGATATTTATATCCGTTATTTCCTCGCGGCAGGCGCTATCGGCGCGCTGTACAAGATGAACGCGTCCATTTCAGGCGCTGAAGTGGGCTGTCAGGGTGAAGTAGGCGTGGCCTGCTCCATGGCGGCGGCCGGTCTGGCCGAACTGCTGGGCGCAAGCCCTGAACAGGTTTGCGTGGCGGCGGAAATTGGCATGGAGCATAACCTCGGTCTGACCTGTGATCCGGTCGCAGGCCAGGTGCAGGTGCCGTGCATTGAGCGTAACGCGATTGCCTCCGTCAAAGCGATTAACGCCTCACGCATGGCGATGCGCCGTACCAGCGAACCACGCGTGTCGTTGGATAAGGTTATCGAAACCATGTACGAAACCGGCAAAGACATGAACGCGAAGTACCGTGAAACGTCGCGCGGCGGTCTGGCCATTAAGGTGCAGTGCGACTAATCCCTCTCTTTCGCCCATCCGCAACGGATGGGCGAATTTCTCCCTTCATTCTCGTCTCCTTCTTCTTTCCCCACTACACTTTTACGGTCGCGGCTGCTCGCGCTCGGCCTGACATCAGGCAGCGGCTAAATAGCGAACGGGTTGAGAGAGAAGCAGGCGCGGTAGTAACGCCACAATGGCTGGCGGGAAAATCTTCCCCGCCAGAAGATCGTAACGGGCACATCGTACCCGTTAAGCAGACTTATTCGTCTTCGTCGTGTGCAGACTGCTCTTTAACAATGCGGACCAGATCGACGCGGTAGTCGTTAGCTTCAACGATAGTGATGTGCAATGGAGGAAGCTCGATCACATCCCCGACGCGCGGAATCTGACCGTTTACGGCGATAACCAGCCCCGCCACGGTTGCGATGTCTTCTTCATCGTTAACCACATTTTCCAGCCCCAGCGTATGCGAGAGCGCGTGCAGGTCGGTCGCACCTTTGACCAGCCAGCCTTCGCCGTCGGCCACAATCTCAGGCGTTTCGTCTTCATCCGGGAATTCACCGGCAATCGCTTCAAGCACGTCCAGCGGCGTCACCAGCCCCTGTACCACACCAAACTCGTTGGTGACGATAACAAAGCTACCGCGCGCGCGACGCAATACGCCCAGCAGGTTGATCGGATCCAGCGTTTCCGGTACGACAATCGCTGGCGACGAAGCTGCAATGGCCTCCACGTTGACGCCCTCTTCCAGCGCCACCAGCATCTCTTTCGCCCGAACCACGCCGATGATTTCATCCAGTTCACCGCGACACACCGGGAACAGGCTGTGCGGAGATGAGAGCAATTGCTGACGAATTTCATCAACGCTCAGGTTCGCATCGACCCAGCTAATTTCCCCGCGCGGCGTCATGATGCCGCGCAGCGAGCGGGAGGCCAGGGAGAGCACGCCGTTAATCATGTAGCGTTCTTCTTCCACAAATGCCCCTTCCGGAACCGGCACCGGGTTACGGTTTTCAGGGTCAGACTGGACGTTCACCTGACGGCGTCCGCCCATCAGGCGCAGAATGGCGTCCGCCGTACGGGCGCGCAGCGGCTGATTTGACTGCTGCTTAATAAAGTTACGGCGCGCAATCTGGTTGAACAGTTCGATCAGGATCGAGAAGCCAATCGCGGCGTACAGGTAGCCTTTCGGAATATGGAAGCCGAAACCTTCCGCCACCAGGCTCAAACCAATCATCAGCAGGAAGCTCAGACAGAGCACGACCACCGTCGGATGCTGGTTGACGAAGCGCGTCAGCGGTTTCGAGGCCAGCAGCATCACCGCCATCGCAATCACGACAGCCGCCATCATCACCGGCAGGTGGTTCACCATACCGACCGCGGTAATCACCGCATCCAGCGAGAAGACTGCATCCAGCACCACAATTTGCAGCACCACGACCCAGAAGCTGGCGTAGCCCTTACCGTGACCATCATCATGCTGCCGGTTCTCCAGCCGTTCATGCAGCTCTGTTGTCGCTTTGAACAGCAGGAATATCCCCCCGATTAGCATGATCAAATCACGGCCGGAGAAGGTGAAGTCCATGACGGAGAACAGCGGTTTGGTCAGCGTGACCATCCACGAGATCACGGAGAGCAGCCCCAGTCGCATGACCAGCGCCAGCGAGAGCCCAATCAGACGCGCTTTATCACGCTGTTTTGGCGGCAGCTTATCCGCAAGGATGGCGATAAACACCAGGTTATCGATGCCGAGAACGATCTCCAGCACCACCAGCGTGAGCAGTCCCACCCAGATTGACGGGTCCATTAAGAATTCCATGACAAGCTCCTGCTAAAGGAATGACAAAACGGTGCCCCACTCAACGTGGGCAAATAAGAGGCAGACAGAGTTGATACGTGGCGTGGTTCGCCGGTGAAAAAGGCGCGGAATGGCCTGGTAGATGACTGACGTCGGTGACGGTCCATATAGTGGGCTGTAGCCCTATACTCCTGAACAAGTAAACGGAGGCTAAACATATCAGAGAGACTGTGTTTTTAGCAAAGATTTACGTTCCTTTGCAAAGTTCTGTAACACAGCGGCTATACGCTACAGATAATTCTGTAACGCGTGGCTAAATTACGGATCTTCATCACATAAATTATTTTTTCACTATCTAAAATAATTCGCGGAAGTCTTAGTTTTTTGAAGTCTAACCCTTATCTGAATCGATTCGGTTCGCCAATACGATTCTCAGTACGTCTGCCCGGCAGGCGTATTAATGATAATAAAAGGAGGTAGCAAGTGACCATTGCTATTGTCATAGGCACACATGGTTGGGCTGCTGAGCAGCTACTCAAAACGGCAGAGATGCTGTTGGGCGAGCAGGAAAACGTCGGCTGGATCGATTTCGTTCCCGGTGAAAATGCCGAGACGCTGATTGAGAAGTACAACGCTCAACTCGCGAAGCTGGATACCAGCAAAGGCGTGCTGTTTCTCGTCGATACATGGGGCGGCAGTCCGTTTAATGCTGCCAGCCGCATTGTCGTCGATAAAGAGCATTATGAAGTCGTCGCCGGGGTAAACATTCCCATGCTGGTGGAAACCTTTATGGCGCGCGACGACAACCCAGGCTTCGATGAGCTGGTCGCGCTGGCCGTTGAAACCGGCCGCGAAGGGGTGAAAGCCCTGAAGGCTCAGCCGGTTGAAAAACCCGCCCCTGCCCCGGCTGCGGCGGCACCGAAAGCAGCGGCACCGGCAAAACCGATGGGACCGAACGATTACATGGTTATCGGCCTGGCGCGTATTGATGACCGTCTGATTCACGGACAGGTTGCGACTCGCTGGACCAAAGAGACCAACGTACAGCGTATCATCGTGGTCAGTGACGAAGTGGCCGCCGACAGTGTCCGTAAAACCCTTCTGACTCAGGTTGCACCACCGGGCGTTACCGCGCACGTGGTGGATGTCGCCAAGATGATCCGCGTTTACAACAACCCGAAATATGCGGGTGAACGCGTGATGCTCCTGTTTACTAACCCGACAGACGTCGAGCGCATTGTTGAAGGCGGCGTGAAAATCACCTCCGTGAACATCGGCGGTATGGCTTTCCGTCAGGGCAAAACGCAGGTCAACAACGCGATTTCAGTTGATGCGAAAGATATCGAGGCGTTCAACAAGCTGAATGCTCGCGGTATTGAGCTGGAAGCCCGTAAGGTTTCCACTGACCAGAAACTGAAAATGATGGATTTGATCGGTAAAGTTGGGAAATAAGCCCGCGCCGGTTTTTCACATAAAGCTTATGTTATAGGAGAAGTACAATGGAGATTACCACTCTTCAGATTGTGCTGGTGTTCATCGTCGCGTGTATTGCGGGTATGGAATCCGTACTTGATGAATTTCAGTTCCACCGACCTCTGGTGGCCTGTACGTTGATCGGTGCCGTTCTGGGTGATATGAAAACCGGTATCATCATCGGTGGTACGCTGGAAATGATCGCCCTGGGCTGGATGAACATCGGTGCCGCCGTTGCGCCTGATGCCGCACTGGCCTCAATCATCTCAACCGTTCTGGTTATTGCCGGTCATCAGAGTATTGGTGCAGGTATTGCCCTTGCCATTCCTCTGGCCGCAGCAGGCCAGGTGCTGACCATCATCGTTCGTACCATCACCGTGGCCTTCCAGCACGCGGCGGATAAGGCGGCCGAGAACGGCAACCTCACGGCACTCTCCTGGATCCACGTGTCGTCCCTGTTCCTGCAGGCGATGCGTATCGCAATCCCGGCGGTTATCGTTGCGATCTCTGTCGGCACCAGTGAAGTTCAGGGCATGCTGAACGCGATTCCTGAAGTGGTCACCAGCGGTCTGAACATCGCGGGCGGTATGATCGTCGTGGTAGGTTACGCGATGGTCATCAACATGATGCGCGCGGGCTACCTGATGCCGTTCTTCTACCTTGGCTTCGTCACCGCAGCATTCACCAACTTCAACCTGGTTGCGCTGGGCGTGATTGGTGCCGTGATGGCGATTCTCTACATCCAGCTCAGCCCAAAATACAACCGTGTTGCGGGTGCCCCAGCGCAGGCTGCTGGTAACAACGATCTCGATAACGAACTGGACTAACAGGTGAGCGAAATGGTTGATATGACAAAAACTACCACCGAGAAAAAACTCACTCCGGGTGATATTCGTGGCGTGTTCATCCGTTCTAACCTGTTTCAGGGTTCATGGAACTTCGAACGTATGCAGGCGCTGGGCTTCTGCTTCTCTATGGTGCCGGCGATAAAACGCCTCTACCCTGAGAACAACGAAGCACGCCGTCAGGCGATTAAGCGTCACCTGGAATTCTTCAACACCCATCCTTACGTCGCGGCTCCGGTTCTGGGCGTGACGCTGGCGATGGAAGAGCAGCGTGCGAACGGCGCGGAGATTGACGATGGTGCCATCAACGGTATCAAAGTCGGTCTGATGGGTCCGCTGGCCGGCGTGGGCGACCCTATCTTCTGGGGTACTGTTCGTCCGGTCTTCGCGGCGCTGGGTGCCGGGATCGCGATGAGCGGCAGCCTGCTCGGTCCTCTGCTGTTCTTTATCCTGTTCAACGCGGTACGTCTGCTGACCCGTTACTACGGCGTGGCCTACGGCTACCGTAAGGGCGTGGACATCGTTAAGGATATGGGCGGCGGCTTCCTGCAGAAACTGACCGAGGGGGCGTCAATTCTCGGCCTGTTTGTGATGGGGGCGCTGGTTAACAAGTGGACGCACGTGAACATCCCGCTGGTGGTTTCGACCATCACCGGTCAGGATGGTCAAACCCGCGTCACCACCGTGCAGACGATTCTGGACCAGCTGATGCCTGGCCTGGTGCCGCTGCTGTTGACCTTCGCCTGTATGTGGCTGCTGCGTAAGAAAGTGAACCCGCTGTGGATCATCGTTGGCTTCTTCGTCATCGGTATCGCGGGCTACGCTGTCGGCCTGCTGGGCCTGTAAAACATTGCGTTATCGACCGGGGGCTTGCCCCCGGTCTTTTTATCTGGAGGATGAATGACTGTTACGGACATCGTACTGGTGTTGTTTATTGTTGCCCTTCTGGCTTACGCGATCTATGACGAGTTCATTATGCCTCGCCGTAACGGCGAGACGCTGCTGACCCTTCCCCTCTTACGCCGTGGACGCATTGATGCATTTATCTTCGCCGGCCTGGTGGTCATTCTGATTTACAATAACGTGACCAGCCACGGTGCAATATTAACCACATGGTTATTATGTGCGCTGGCATTAATGGCGATTTACCTGTTCTGGATCCGCTCGCCGAAACTCATTTTTAAAAAACAGGGATTCTTCTTTGCCAACGTATGGATAGAATATAACCGCATTAAAGAGATGAATTTATCCGAAGACGGCGTGTTAGTGATGCAATTAGAACAGCGCCGCCTGCTCATTCGGGTCAAAAATATTGATGACCTTGAGAAAATCTACACATTACTCGTTAAAACTCAATAAGTTAACATTATAACCTCGGCTATATATTGTGATATTCTTTCGCAAAGAATATAGCCGTTGCTATATCTTCTCTCCTCTTTGACTTATATTTATTAACGATATTTTCACGCTTAAACCTAAATGAAAATCGTTATCAAAGACGCAGATAAATTAAGCCTTGCTCGTTGTTGTTTTATATTCTCAAAATATGTTAAGGTTGCGCCCGTCGTTGGGGAGTAGCCGATTTCCTGCACGCAGGAAATGTACGCGTCAACATACTCGTTGAAAAACGTGGCGCGTACGGATCGCTTTCAGCACGCTTACCGTGCAAAAGAGATCAGGCGAGACCATAGATACATCAACTGCTGTTTACTGGGGGCAGTGATGTGTCATATGGATATCCCCGGTCTGGACGCTCTTATGAACATCTCCGCTACGATCCTTCTCGCTTTTGGCATGTCCATGGATGCATTTGCCGCCTCCATCGGCAAAGGCGCCACGCTTCACAAACCTAAATTCACAGAAGCTCTGCGCACCGGTCTGATCTTTGGTGCCATCGAAACGCTGACGCCGCTCATCGGCTGGGGTTTGGGCATGCTCGCCAGCCAGTTCGTGCTGGAGTGGAACCACTGGATTGCGTTCGTCCTGCTGGTGTTTCTCGGAGGCCGAATGATGATTGAAGGTTTTCGCGGGAATGATGATGAAGATGAAGCACCGCTGCACCGCCACGGTTTCTGGCTTCTGGTGACAACCGCTATCGCAACCAGTCTTGACGCCATGGCCGTCGGGGTGGGTCTGGCATTCCTGCAGGTCAATATTATCGCCACCGCGCTGGCCATTGGCTGTGCAACGCTGATTATGTCCACGCTGGGCATGATGGTCGGGCGGTTTATCGGCCCGCTGCTGGGTAAACGCGCCGAGATCTTAGGCGGTATTGTGCTGATCGGCATTGGTGCCCAGATCCTCTGGGCACACTTCGCGCCTTAAGCGTCGCGCTGCCAGACGTGGATACTGAAATCCGTCTGGCAGACAAACGTCGTCCGAGCCGCTAACGCATCCCATACTTCCGGCTTTGCCCGCCACGCGAACGGCGTCATCTGCAGCAGGGCTACCGCTTCTTCCCCGTTCAAATTCATTTCATACGCCACTGAATGCTCCTGCTTCAGCGTAAAGCCTGTCAGCTGTTCAGAGTGTGGGGCATGCAGACGCACCTCGTCGTAAATGAGTCCCTTCAGCTCCATCAGGTGACGCGGACCCGGCGTGACGGTTATCACCCAGCCTCCGGGCTTCACCACGCGCGCCAGCTCGTCTGCTTTACACGGCGCGTAGATGCGGATAACGGCATCCATACTGGCATTATCAAATGGCAGCCGGTGGCTGGATGCCACGCAAAACGTCACGCCAGCGTAACGTTTTGCCGCCGCGCGGATCGCCACTTTCGACACGTCGAGACCGAATGTCACGGCCCCCTTCTCCCGCACCACATCCGCAAACCGTGCGGTGTAGTACCCTTCCCCACAGCCGATATCAAGCATGGCGGACGCCGAATCAGGCAATAAGTCACCCAGCATCTGCGCCACCGTCTCCCGCAGCGGCAGATAGTGCCCGGCATCGAGAAACGCCCTGCGCGCCTGCATCATCTCTGCGCTATCGCCCGGATCGCGGGAGCGCTTGTGCTGCACCGGAAGAAGATTCACATATCCTTCTTTCGCCATATCAAACTGATGTCCCTGCGGACAGGCATAACTTTTATCTGAGCGCGTCAGTGACGCGTGGCAAAGGGGACAGCTGAAGGGCATGGAAACTCCGGGAGATAAACCAAAGGGCGAAGTGTACCGCTATTCGCCCTGCTATAAAATGGCTGGATTACCGCATGACGATAAGGTGGTCTGAACCGGCCGGCAGGCCATCGGGTTTAATATTCTCCAGGCGCAGCACGTTGCCCATGATTTCGCTGAAGACCGGCGCGGAAACCGCCCCGCCATAGTAGGCCCCGTTTTGAGGATCGTTAATCACCACCACCAGGGCGAAACGCGGGTCGCTGGCAGGCGCAACGCCTGCGGTATAGGCAACGTATTTATCGACATATTTGCCGCTATAATCAATTTTCTTCGCCGTCCCGGTCTTAACCGCCACGCGATAATCGCGAACGGCGGCCTTAACGCCCCCGCCGCCGGGCAGCGCGACGCTTTCCATCATGTGCTCCACTTCATGCGCGATCTCCTCCGGCATGACGCGGTGGCCGATAACCGGGGGATCGATGCGGGTGATGGAGAGTGGACGCTCAAGCCCGAAGCCGCCAATCGTCGCATAGACGTGGGCCAGCTGGAGCGGTGTGACCATCAGGCCGTAGCCAAAGGCAAAAGTCGCGCGGTCTAGCTGACTCCAGTATTTACGCTGTGGCAACAGCCCGGCGCTTTCGCCCGTTAAGCCCAGCCCCGTGTTGGTGCCAAACCCAAAGTTTCGATAGGTATCAATAAGATGCTGGACAGGCATTGCCAGCGAGAGCCGGGATACGCCGGTGTCGCTCGATTTTTGCAGGATCCCGGTCATGGTCAGCTCAGGATAATAACCCACATCGCGGATACGATGCCCGTCAAGGGTATACGGGTGGGTATCAATGACGCTGTCCGGCTGGACCAGCCCCTGCTGCAGAGCCGTCATCAACACCAGCGGCTTGACGGTCGAACCGGGCTCGAACGTATCGCTGATTGCCCGGTTGCGAAAATCGTTTATCGTCGCGCCTTCCCGGTTATTGGGATTGAAATCCGGATAGCTCGCCATGGCGAGTATTTCCCCGGTGGGGATATTAATGAGCACCGATGCCCCTGACTCGGCCTTATTCCAGGCGACGGCATTGTCCAGCGCGTCTTCGGTAATGGTTTGCAGCCGCTCGTCAATACTCAACTGGATGTTATGTGCCGGCGTGGGCGCCACTTCCGTCAGGTTTTCAACCACGCGCCCGTAGCGATCCTCCCGGACCTGTCGGACACCCGCTTTACCGGTCAGCTGAGTATTGAAGCTTTTCTCCACCCCTTCAATGCCCTGCCCGTCAATATTGGTGAAGCCAATCAGGTTCGCCGCCACGTGGCCTGCCGGGTAAAAGCGGCGGGATTCATCGCGCAAATTAATGCCGGGTAAATTGAGCTTATCAATCCACTTCGCCTGAGCAGGATCGACCTGACGCGCCAGGTAGATGAAGCGTCCCTGGGGGTTGGCGTTAATTCGTGATGAAAGGGTGCTCAACGAGAGGTGCAGCGCGCTCGCCAGCGCCTGCCAGCGTTCATCAAACCCAACGCCACCTTTTGCCAGCACCGTTTTAGGATCGGCCCATACGGCCCTGACGGGCACGCTGACCGCCAGAGGACGTCCTTCACGATCCATAATCATCCCACGCGGCGCATCAATCGCCAGCTGACGGAGGGATCGCATATCTTCTTGCTTCACCAGATTGTCAGGTTTGATGATTTGTAGCCAGGCAACGCGGCCAAGTAAAAAGGCCAGACTGCAGAAAATAGCGAAACAGAGCAGCGCAAAACGCGCCGGCGTGAAATTGCCAGCGGTTAATATCATTTTTTTCTTCACCTGAACCCCAGAGCTGTTAAACAACGCTCTGATTTAACGAGAAAAGATGCGCTTAGGGAGGCGAAACTGTGATACTAACCTCGCAGCTTTGCAACAAGTTGCTAACAAGACCGTAGATAGTAATATTTTGAAAGATAGGGAATAAAAAAGCCCCGCATGATGCGAGGCTTTATGTCTGAGAGTGAAGCGCTATGCGCCCCAGTCAGCAGCGGTTCGATCAGATAGCAGTTACGTTAACTGCAGCTGGGCCTTTCTGGCCGTCCTGAATTTCGAACTCAACGTTCTGGCCTTCGGCCAGAGTTTTGAAGCCGTTACCCTGGATTGCAGAGAAGTGTACGAACACGTCTTTGCTGCCATCAGCAGGAGTAATGAAACCAAAACCTTTAGACTCGTTGAACCACTTAACTTGACCTTTAATCTTTGCCATTTTGCAAAATTCCTTAGAGTGTTTTCTTAGCCCGCAGGCATTAACTGAGATAAAACTGAGACATTACTGCATGAGGCACTAATATAAGGTTCGGCAGAGAAGCGGTATTCAACGACAACGTGTTTACTCAGGACTTCTTTACTGAAAATGCCACACATAAACAGAACTGTACCTCGTTTGACCCAAAACGTGTTATCACACACTATGTTTAATATGGCAAGCCATTTTTAAACATGTCTCGATCCGCCGCACAAATTCGAACACTGTCTGTAAGGAATTGCACAATTATGCGCTTCTCAAACAGACGGCTATACTCCCTTACACAGACTCAACGCTGCTTGCACAACCGCTGTAATCTAAGACTTTTTTAACATAGCTCAATCATTACAATGCGTCCAGCAGTCGGGAAAAGAAATCTTTGGCGTTGATTGAGTTAGAACAAATTGTGAAAACTTATGCTTAAATCATTGTAACGTGACCGTATTGTTTCAGCCAAAAACGATGTTAATAATCCGCACCCTTCTGTATTAAAATCCATCAGGTAATTAGCAGTGTTATGCACCAAAATAATGAAATTTTTATGACTCTGCATCAAAACAAGGCAAGCAAAACGTTTCGATAAAATTAAAATTTTCCTGACGACGAATACATACACAATATACGCAACAATTTATCGCTTCGTTTATAAGGGTAAATACTCGCCAACTTTCAGTATCCTGAAAGTATTATTAACTGGTGCTACATTATCCAGCGCATCAGTTAATTCTTTTATGGGGTCATCCAGCGCTTCATCCGCCAGCTCAAACACGCCCCAGTGAACAGGGAACGCCAGCGGGCAACCTAACTGTTGCCACAGCGCAACGGCAGACTGGGGATCCATATGGTGTACGGCCATAAACCATCGCGGAGCATAGGCGCCAACGGGCAATGCTGCAGCATCAATTTTCCCCAAACGTTCCGGTATCAACAGCAGCTCAGGCGAATAGCCGGTATCGCCACTAAACCAGAACCGGTGATGCCGCCCTTCAAAGACCCAGCCACACCACAATGAGCGATTGCGGTTCCAGGGCGTGCGCATACTCCAGTGCTGCGCCGGTACGGCGGATAATGTTATCCCCTGCCAGGTAAAACTCTGCCACCAGTCGAGCTCAACCACGTGTTTTGCGCCCCGGCGGCGAAACCAGCCGCCCAGGCCTAAAGGAACAAACACGCTAACGTCCGGAAAGCGTTTGAGAATGTGGCGAACAGTGAGTTCATCAAGATGATCGTAATGGTTATGCGAGATAACGACCGCGTCAAGCTGGTGCAGCTGATCGACAGAGAGTGCCGGAGGCGTTCTACGCTGCGGGCCTAAGAAAGGAAGTGGAGAAGCGCGCCTTGAAAAAACGGGATCGGTAAGAAGGATATTGCCGTCCAGCTGCAGCAGTATGCTCGCATGTCCGAGCCACCACGCCCCATCCTGCTGCGGCTGCTGAAGATCGGCCGGTTGCCACCACCGCCGTATAAAGTCATCGTAGCCGAACGCGGGCGGCTTCGGTAAGCCAGCGGCTTTGCGTTCTTTGCGCCAGCGGTCAAGGTCGCCAGGCTGGTGTCCTGCAGAAGTGGTATTACGAAAACCGTTTGGGGTGTGATGTTTCAGGGAGGGGTCATACCAGGGATTTTTCCAGACCACTGCCACCTCCCGGAATAATACGATTAACGCTCAGCCACCAGGCGGATAAAATCGTCTTGATCGTTGTTCTCGTCAGCGACCGCTTCTTTTTGTGCTTCTTTCTCTTCCGGCTCGTTAGCCTCGCACAGACGACGCAACAGTGCATTCTGCCGTTTTTGCTGCTCAAGCAGCGCTTCCAGCAGTTCGATCTGCTCATTGGTACGTGAACTGGCACGGTTTACGAAAAACCAAATGACCAGCCCCACCAGCAGAACAACCAAAGAGATCGTCAGGGATGCCATATTTAGCAGCCCTGAATTCAGTAACTCACCCATTTCACCACCTCAATAAAAACGTCTATTTTACCACTGGCGCGAAGGAAGGAAATCACCTGAAGAAAAAATGCGTGCTACCACGGAATAAACTTATTGATTGCGCAAACGCCGCTAAAAAACTGTACATCCTGATCGCACATCACGTTGATAGTCTGCGTCCACAATACCACGCACGCTATCAGCACGATAATCAGAATCACCCAGCGTATTTTTTTCACTCCACACTCCGTTTACAGACCTGATATGACCAGGTTATCACGGTTATCTTAAACAAGGACTAACTGTAGCGCCATCAGGCTCTTTTCAGAATCCTGCACTTGTTTCATTACGTAAACCGGTTAGGCTAGCATCATGATAACAATGATAAAGAGGTAATAATGCGCTTAATTATTCGTACAATTGTTGCACTGGCGATACTCTGGATTGGCCTTCTTTTAACGGGTTATGGCGTGCTGGTGGGAAGTACCGAAAACGCAGCAGGGTTAGGCATTCAATGTAAGTATTTAACAGCACAGGGAGTCAGCACGGCGCAGTATCTCCATTCTGATAGCGGGATCATTGGGTTAACCAACTGCCCGGTACTGCGTAAGACCTCCGTCGTGATTGATAATGGCTGAGCCACAGCGTTTACGACAAATAAAAAACGCCGCAAAGATGCGGCGTTTTTTATGCTAACCGGGGTTAGAACGGATAGTCGTGGTAACCCATCTGTTCAGAAATCTTACGCGCGGCGGTATGCAGAATAGCCACGTACTCGTGCAGGCGCTCTTCCGAGAAGCGAAGCGTTGGGAAAGAGATGCTCAACCCCGCGATCACGACGCCAAAACGGTCAAACACCGGAACGCCAATACAGCGCAGCCCTTCTTCCTGCTCTTCGTTATCTTCGCCGTACCCTTGCTCACGCACCTTGTCGAGCACCGTTAATAACTCATCGGTGTTAGTAATGGTGCGTTCTGTGCTGCGTTTGTACTCCACGCCATCGAGGATCTGTTTAACTTCTTCACGATCGCGCCACGCCAGCAGAACCTTACCGATTGCCGTGCTGTAAAGCGGGTTGCGGCGACCAATGCGCGAATACATACGCAGGTTATACATGGAGTCTATTTTATGGATGTAAACAATACTGTCTTCATCCAGCGCGCCCAGGTGGATAGTCTCTTTGGTCAGGCGGGAGATCTCGCGCATCTGAATATCCGCGCTACGGATCAGATCCACGTTTTGCAATGCCCGGGCACCCAGTTCAAACAGTTTCAGCGTCAGAGAATATTTTTCAGATTCGCCTTCCTGTGCAACGTAACCCAGTGATTTCATGGTTTGCAAAAAGCGGTAAACGGTGCTTTTCGACATCATCACGCGCTGTGACAACTCTGTGATACCAATTTCACGCTCTTCCCCGAGCGCCTGTAAGATGCCAAACACCTTCAGCACGGAAGAAACTGAATCTGGCTGTTTATCCAAATCCGCAATTGCCATTTACCACCTCATAGAGAGTGTTTTATAAAAATCAGAACCGGTTTTTATTATAAATTCCCGTCATGTTACCTGCAATCAATCCGCGTTTACTTCGTTACAAATCTGCGACATAAAACGGTGTTAACGATGCTAAAATAGTTACCCTGAGAATAATTTCACTCTGAGCTTTTTATCCCCGATGGAAAAGAACCTTTCCGATGGCCTGCCTTTGCCCCAGCGGTATGGCGCTATCGCTACGATTATTATTGGTATCTCAATGGCCGTTCTTGACGGCGCGATTGCGAACGTTGCCCTTCCCACCATTGCCACCGATCTGCATGCTTCCCCGGCCAGTTCGATATGGATTGTTAACGCCTATCAGATTGCGATTGTGGTTTCCCTGCTCTCTTTCTCTTTTCTGGGCGATATGTTCGGCCACCGTCGGGTATATCAGTGCGGGCTGGTGGTATTTACCTTTACATCACTGCTGTGCGCCCTTTCGGACTCTCTGCATACGTTGACGCTGGCACGCATCGCGCAAGGTTTTGGCGGCGCGGCGCTGATGAGCGTCAATACGGCGCTAATCCGCTTAATCTATCCGCACCGCCATCTGGGCCGCGGCATGGGGATAAATTCGTTTATTGTCGCGGTCTCTTCTGCCGCCGGGCCAACGATTGCAGCGGCCATTCTTTCTGTCGCCTCGTGGCAGTGGCTGTTCGCCATAAACGTGCCGCTGGGTATCGTGGCCATCTTCTTTGCCCTGCGATTTCTCCCCGCTAACGGCCCGAAAAGCACCATGCCGCGCTTTGACGTGGCAAGCGCGGTGATGAATGCGCTCACCTTTGGTCTGCTGATTACCGCCCTGAGCGGTTTTGCGCAGGGTCAATCCCTGATGCTAACCGCCGTGGAGCTTGTTGCCCTGCTGGTGACGGGCTTCTTCTTTGTTCGCCGCCAGCTTTCCCTGCCGGTGCCCTTACTGCCGGTCGATCTGCTGCGTATTCCCCTCTTTTCGCTTTCCATCTGCACCTCTGTCTGCTCATTCTGCGCCCAGATGCTGGCTCTGGTTTCTCTGCCCTTCTTCCTGCAAAGCGTGATAGGACGTTCCGAAGTGGAGACCGGGCTGCTGTTAACCCCCTGGCCGCTGGCGACGATGGTGATGGCACCCCTGGCAGGTTATTTAATAGAACGTGTACATGCCGGTTTGTTGGGCGCGGTGGGGCTGGCCGTGATGGCAACAGGTCTTTTCGCGCTGGCGCTGCTTCCATCATCGCCAGGGGATCTGGACATCATCTGGCGCATGATTCTGTGCGGAGCCGGGTTTGGCCTGTTTCAGTCCCCCAACAACCACACCATTATTACCTCTGCGCCGCGCCACCGCAGCGGAGGGGCCAGCGGCATGTTGGGGACCGCGCGTCTGCTGGGGCAAAGCACCGGTGCGGCGCTGGTTGCCCTGATGTTTAACCTTGCCGGGCAAAACGGCAACCACGTTGCGCTTCTCACCGCAGGTGCGCTTGCCACCCTTGCAGCCATCGTCAGCGGGTTGCGCGTGACCCAACCCGGCGTTCAGGCATAAAAAAAGCCGGGCGGAGTCTTCTCCTGCCCGGCTTATTTAAGCACTTAGCGTTACTTCAGGTATTCCCCACTGCGCAGCGCTTCAATACGTTTATCCAGCGGCGGGTGAGACATAAACAGCTCGCTCAGCGACTTTGATTTGCCGTTGATGCAGAATGCCATCATGCTGTTCGCTTCTTGCGGCTCGTAGCTGGTTTTCAGACGCTGCAGAGCAGCTATCATCTTTTCACGCCCTACCAGCTTCGCTGAACCAGCATCCGCATGGAACTCACGGTGACGGGAGAACCACATGGTGATAATGCTGGCCAGAATACCGAACACCAGTTCCAGCACCATCGATACGGCGAAGTAAATCAGCGGATTACCGTTGCTCTCTTCACCTTCATCACGGTTGCCGCCCATGAAGCCAGCCGCAATCTGCGCCAGGATACGGGAGATGAAGATAACGAAGGTGTTCACCACACCCTGAATCAGGGTCATGGTCACCATGTCACCGTTGGCGATATGGCTGATTTCGTGCGCGATAACCGCTTCGGCTTCATCACGGCTCATGTTCTGCAACAACCCGGTGCTCACGGCAACCAGTGACGCATCACGACGGGCACCCGTAGCAAACGCGTTAATATCCGGGGCATGGTAAATAGCAACCTGCGGCATCGCAATGCCTGCCTGCTTAGACTGCTGTGCCACCGTATTCATCAGCCACTGTTCCATGTCGTTACGCGGCTGTTCAATCACTTCACCGCCTACGGATTTCAGCGCCATCCACTTTGACATCAGCAGGGAAATGAAAGAGCCACCAAAACCAAACAGCAGCGCCATAATCAACAGACCCTGAACGCTGCTCGACTGAATTCCCGTCAGGCTTAGCACTAGCCCGAAAACCACCATCACCGCCAGGTTGGTGAGCAGGAAGAGCGCGATTCGCATCATAATTTTCTTTTAACCTCAGTTTAACAAAACGCACTATGCGATTACCCACATCGTATGGGTATTACGGCTATTTTCAAGCATCCGGTGGGCGTAAGTCACCAGAAAGACACAACTTTACACAATTGGAAATCAGCCTGACGGAAGGATGCAGAACAAAAAGAAACAGGCACAATTTCTTGTGCCTGTTGGGAGATTATTTTGCCGGAGCGGGCTGTACGGCAGGCTTCTCTTTTTCCAGATTCGCCAGGTCGAGCGCGATATGCACCGTCTCGTCCAGGTACGGATCCGGCTCCTGGTAATCTTTTGGCAGATCGTCCAGTTTCTTGAGCAGAGGCTTACCTTCTCGCTTGAAGCGATCGTTGATACGCGCCAGACGCGTTGCGTCGTCCTCGTTGTTCTCTTTTTCACGCTGAGCGTAGTTCAGAGAAACAATATTCCGCTTATCTTTCAGGGCATTGAAACGCGCAATGTCCTTCATGATGTACTGGAATTCCGGGTCTTTCGCGATGCGTTCATTATGCGCTTTCAGCAGCTCAGGGCCAAACTGCGTCATATCACCTGCCTTCACGAATGTCGCAGCATTGATGCTGTCCCACGGCAACGCGTTATCTTCAAACTTCTCGCCGGTTTCGGTCTCTTCCGTGCCGGTCGGCATCATGATATCCGGCGTTACGCCTTTACGCTGCGTACTGCCGCCGTTAACGCGGTAGAACTTCTGAATGGTGTACTGAACGGAGCCCAGCGCAGGCCATTCCGGACGCAGCATCTGATCGTAAATACGATTCAGCGAGCGATACTGCTGAACAGTACCTTTGCCGAAGGTGGGCTCACCCACGATTAGCGCGCGGCCATAGTCCTGCATTGCAGCGGCAAAGATTTCAGATGCGGACGCGCTGAAGCGGTCAACCAGGACCACCAGCGGGCCTTTGTAATAGACCACACCGTCGTTATCAGCATCTTCACGAACTTTACCGTTGTTATCACGCACCTGTACAACCGGGCCAGACGGGATAAACAGGCCTGAGAGCGACACCGCTTCGGTCAGCGCACCGCCACCGTTCGTGCGCAGGTCGATAATGACGCTGCTCACGTTCTGCTTCTCAAGTTTCTGCAGCTGAACTTTTACATCGTCGGTCAGCCCCACGTAGAAGCCAGGGATATCCAGGACACCCACCTTCTCTTTACCCACGGTTTTCACCGACATTTTCACCGCGCGGTCTTCCAGACGGATACGCTCGCGGGTCAGGGTCACGATACGGGTTTTGGTGCCTTTACCGGCAGGCAGAATTTCCAGACGAACTTTGCTGCCTTTCGGACCTTTGATCAGCGCAACCACATCGTCCAGACGCCAGCCAATGACATCAACCATGCTCTGACCGGTTTGTCCTACCCCCACAATGCGATCGCCTACGCTTATCGCTTTGCTTTTGGATGCCGGGCCGCCCGCGACCATGGAGTTGATCACCGTGTAGTCATCATCCATTTGCAGTACCGCGCCAATACCTTCCAGAGACAGGCTCATCTCAGTATTGAACTGTTCGGTATTGCGTGGAGAGAGATAGTTGGTGTGCGGATCGATTTCGTGCGCAAAGGCGGTCATCGCCAGTGAGAAAACATCTTCACTGTTGGTCTGCGCCAGACGGCGAATGGCAAATTTGTAACGACGCGTCAGCGTGTCGCGGATCTCTTTTTCATCTTTGCCGGTCAGCTTGAGGCTTAGCTCGTCGTATTTGACCTTTCCATCCCACAGCGCGTTCAGCTCGGCTTCGTCTTTCGGCCAGGGCGCTTTGCTGCGATCGAGATTAAAGGTGTCGTTGCCGGTGAAGTCCATTGGACGTTCCAGCACTTTCAGCGCGTACTGATAGCGTTCAAAGCGGCGCTTCTGCGACAGGTTGTAGAGATCGTAGAACAGATCCAGCTTGCCTGACCGCAGCTCATCACCCACCTCGGATTTGCGCTTAGCGAACTGCTCGACATCGCTGGCGAGCAAAACGTTATGGCTGTAATCCAGCAAGTTCAGATAGCGGTCAAAGATTTTGGCCGAAAAGGCCTGATCGAGATCGAACTGACGATAGTGCGAGCGGGTAAAGCGAGAGGTTACACGTTCGCTTACCGTCGCGTGCTGCGTCTCTTCCTTGAGTACCGGAATTTGATCAACACGCGTGATATCGTCCACTGCGAAAGCGTGACCTGTTATGGCAAACAGGCCCGCCAGCGCGGTGAGCTTAAAAAAAGTGTTCATGCCAGGCTTGGCCTCCGTTTCAGAACAACAAGTGTTCTGCGCGTACAATCATTGACATACCAGAAGTCAGCTGTACACGAACGCCATCTTTGGTGATTTCCAGTACGGTGGCGTCCATTGCGTTGTTGCCCGCTTTTACCTTCAGAGCCTGACCCACGCTCAGGGCGTTAATGTCAGAAACCGGAGTATGGCGCTGCTCTTCACGAGGCGCACGAGGGGCTTTCGCTGCTGGTTTGTCTGCACGCGGTTTGCGATCGTTATTGTCGTGACGACGCGGCGCAGGACGTGGTTTACGCTCACGACGAGGCGCTTCTTCCTGGCCGTTTGCCGCTGCGGCTTCGCGTTTTTTCGCCTGCTGTTCTGCACGTTGTGCCTGAACGCGTGCTTTGGCTTCTTCCAGCTGCTTGCGCGCGTGTTCTACGTGCTGCTCGTCCAGCTCGCCACAAGGGTTGCCGTCGAGATCCACGCGGGTCGCGCCCGGTTTGATACCGTACAGGTAACGCCAGCTCGAAGTATAAAGACGTAAGGCAGAACGCAGCTGAGTTTTGCTGAGGTTCATTTCCCCTTCAACACGCGCTACCAGATCCTGAAAAATACCGACTTTCAGGGGACGTGCTTCACCTTCCGCGCTGAAGCACTGCGGGAAACGCTCGGCCAGAAATGCGATAACTTCTTTACTGCTATTCAACTTAGGTTGATTTTCCATGAAATTTCCTGATTACAACGGACGTTGCCAACAAGCGCAGGCATGAACAGGCGTCATTATAATGACGCTATCAGTAAATGCTACGTTATCCGTTGATTATCCTGCGACGCTCGCAAAGAATTTTTGATAATCGGTTGCAGCGAGGACGTTTTCCAGATTCGCCACCAGCTCGCGCAGCCCCTGTTCGTCCTCGGTTGTAAAGCGACTGAAGACCGTACTGTCGATATCCAGAACGCCAATAATCTGATTTTTTACCACCAGCGGCAGAACGATCTCTGAATTGCTGGCAGCATCACAGGCGATATGCCCGTCAAACGCATGAACATCTTCCACGCGCTGAACCTGATTCTCGGCCACCGCGGTACCGCATACGCCGCGCCCTACCGGAATACGCACGCAGGCCAGTTTGCCCTGAAACGGACCCAGCACCAGCGTTTCACCTTCCAGGAGATAAAAGCCAGCCCAGTTCACATCGGATAGCCGTTCGAACAGCAATGCGCTAGTATTTGCCAGAGTGGCTAAGAAGCTGGTTTCACCTGCCATCAATGCCTTAAAATCGCGGTTCAGATCCGCGTAGAATTCTGTTTTGTTCATTATTCAATCACTTAGTTGTCTTACAAAATTACCGCATAGCCTATTAAAATAAGCAATAAATGCGCTCATGCTCAAGATGAATCCGTTCATGAGTTAATATAACGTTCAACAATACTTATTTGCGCGCAGCTGATGGCCTTAAAAACAACCAAAATTACGCCGACAAAAAAGATAACTGTCCATACGGTAAGCGACGCTTTGCCTCGTGCACATTATCAGCGTTGCCCCCAGTGCGATACGCTTTTTATGTTGCCGAAGATGAAATCGCACCAAAGCGCCTTTTGTCCCCGCTGCGACGCTAAAATTCGTGACGGCCGCGACTGGTCGTTAACCCGCCTTGCCGCTATGGCCGTTACTATGCTGCTGCTGATGCCTTTCGCCTGGACCGAACCGCTTCTGAAGCTTTACCTGCTTGGTGTGCGCATTGACGCCAACGTGCTGCAGGGTATCTGGCAGATGACGAGCCAGGGCGATCCTCTCACCGCCGCCATGGTACTGTTCTGCGTTGTCGGCGCGCCGCTGGTGCTGGTTGCAGCCATTGCCTACCTGTGGTTTGGTAACATCCTGGGGATGAACCTGCGTCCGGTATTGCTGATGCTGGAAAAGCTTAAAGAGTGGGTCATGCTGGATATCTATCTGGTGGGCGTGGGCGTGGCATCAATCAAGGTGCAGGACTATGCCTTTCTGCAGCCGGGCGTCGGGCTTTTTGCCTTTATCTGCCTGGTATTGCTCAGCATCCTGACACTGATCCACCTGAACGTTGAGCAGCTTTGGGAGCGTTTTTACCCGCAGCGCCCTGCCACCCGCCCGGATGAAAACCTCCGCGTCTGTCTGGGATGCCATTACACCGGGTTGCCCGACAAGCGTGGACGCTGCCCGCGCTGCCACATACCGTTGAGGTTACGACGCAACAACAGCCTGCAAAAATGCTGGGCGGCGCTGATTGCCTCCCTGGTGTTTCTGTTCCCGGCCAATATGCTGCCGATATCCATTATTTACGTGAACGGTGGCCGTCAGGAAGATACTATCCTCTCCGGTATTATCTCTCTTGCACACAGTAACGTTGGGGTGGCGGCCATCGTCTTTATTGCCAGTATCCTGGTTCCCTTTACCAAAGTGGTGGTGATGTTTACCCTGCTCGTCAGCATTCACTTTAAGTGTGAACAAGGTTTACGTACCCGTATTCTGCTTCTGCGATTCGTCACCTGGATTGGCCGCTGGTCAATGCTGGATCTGTTTGTGATTTCGCTGATGATGTCGCTGATCAATCGCGACCAGCTTCTTGCTTTTACTATGGGACCCGCGGCTTTTTATTTCGGCTCTGCGGTGATATTGACTATTCTTGCTGTGGAATGGCTGGATAGCCGCTTACTTTGGGATGCACATGAGTCAGGAAACCCCCGCTTCGCCGACTGAAGCGAGAATTAAAACTAAACGCCGCATTTCGCCATTCTGGTTGCTGCCCGTCATCGCCCTGATGATTGCAGGCTGGCTTATCTGGACGAGCTATGAAGATCGCGGCAGTACCGTCACCATTGATTTTCAGACCGCCGACGGCATCGTCGCCGGACGAACCCCCGTTCGTTTTCAGGGGGTCGAAGTCGGTACGGTTCAGGACATCTCCCTTGGAAAAGGGCTTAACAAGATTCAGGTGCGGGTCAGTATAAAATCTGACATGCAGGATGCTCTTCGCAGCGAAACGCAGTTCTGGCTGGTGACGCCGAAAGCCTCCCTGGCCGGCGTGTCCGGGCTGGATGCGCTGGTTGGCGGCAACTACATCGGCATGATGCCGGGCAAGGGTGAACCGCAGGATCACTTTGTCGCGCTGGATACGCAGCCGAAATACCGCCTCAATAACGGCGATCTGATGATCCATCTTCAGGCACCGGATTTGGGCTCGCTGAACAGCGGCTCGCTGGTCTACTTCCGCAAGATTCCGGTTGGCCGCGTGTATGATTACAGCATCAACCCGAATAAACAGGGCGTCACCATTGATGTGCTGATCGAGCGTCGTTTCACCAATCTGGTGAAAAAAGGCAGCCGTTTCTGGAACGTTTCCGGCGTCGATGCCGACCTCAGCCTGAGCGGTGCAAAAGTAAAGCTTGAGAGTCTGGCCGCCCTGGTTAACGGTGCCATTGCCTTTGACTCCCCGGAAAACTCAAGCCCTGCCACGGCCGATGACACGTTCGGTTTATACCCGGATCTGGCGCACAGCCAGCGTGGCGTGATCGTTAAGCTCGTTCTGCCTGATGCCAAAGGACTGAAAGCGGGGTCAACGCCGCTGATGTACCAGGGGCTGCAGGTCGGCCAGCTCACCAAAATGACGCTCAATCCGGGCGGCTCGGTCACGGGCGAAATGACGGTCGATCCGAGCGTGGTCGATCTCCTGCGCGAGAAAACGCGCATCGAGATGCGCAGCCCTAAACTTTCTCTGAACGATGCCAGCCTCAGCACGCTGCTGACCGGAAATACCTTTGAACTGATCCCCGGTGAAGGTCAGCCCAGCAATAGCTTCGTCATTGCCCCGGCGGATAAAGCGCTGCTGCAAAAACCGGGCGTCGTGACGGTTACGCTCAATGCGCCTGAAAGTTACGGCATTGAGGCCGGTCAGCCGCTGATTCTGCACGGCGTACAGGTGGGTCAGGTGCTGGAGCGAACGCTCTCCGAAAATGGCGTGAGCTTCTCGGTAGCTATCGATCCGCAATACAGCAACCTCGTCCATGGCGACAGTAAGTTCGTGGTGAACAGCCGCGTCGACGTGAAGGTGGGTCTGGACGGCGTGGAGTTCCTCGGCGCCAGCGCCAGCGAATGGGTTAACGGCGGCATTCGCATTTTGCCGGGCAATAAAGGCCCCGTTCGCGACAGCTACCCGCTCTACGCCAACCTGGACAAAGCGATTGAAAACAGCCTGAGCGATATGCCAACCACGACCCTGACCTTAAGCGCCGAGACGCTGCCTGACGTTCAGGCGGGCTCCGTGGTGCTCTACCGCAAATTTGAGGTTGGGGAGGTGATCGCCGTTCGCCCGCGTGCGGACGCGTTTGATATCGAACTGCATATCAAACCCGAGTACCGCAAGCTGCTGACCCCAAACAGCGTCTTCTGGGCCGAGGGCGGCGCGAAGGTGCAGCTTAACGGCAACGGCCTGACCGTGCAGGCCTCCCCGCTCTCTCGCGCGCTGCGCGGGGCGATCAGCTTTGATAACCTCAGCGGCGCGGGCGCGAACCTGCGTAAAGGCGATAAGCGAATTCTCTTCCCATCCGAAACCGCCGCGCGTGCCGTGGGTGGGCAGATTACCCTGCATGCGTTCGATGCCGGCAAGCTGGCGGAAGGCATGCCAATTCGCTACCTGGGCATTGATATCGGGCAGATCCAGAAGCTGACGCTCATCACCTCGCGCAACGAGGTGCAGGCCACCGCCGTGCTTTATCCGGAATATGTGCAGACCTTCGCCCGCTCGGGTTCCCGCTTCTCGGTGGTGACCCCACAGATTTCGGCCGCGGGCGTTGAGCATCTCGACACCATTCTGCAGCCTTACATCAACGTCGAGCCCGGTCAGGGCAAAGCCCGTCGTGATTTCGAGCTGCAGGAAGCTACCATTACCGACTCGCGCTACCTTGGCGGCCTGAGCATTGTAGTGGAAGTGCCGGAAGCGGGCTCGCTTGGCATCGGTACGCCGGTGCTGTTCCGCGGCATTGAGGTGGGTACGGTAACGGGCCTCACGCTCGGCACGCTCTCCGACCGCGTGATGGTGGCGCTACGCATCAGCGAGCGTTACCAGCATCTGGTGCGTAATAACTCGGTGTTCTGGCTGGCATCCGGCTATTCGCTGGACTTCGGCCTGACGGGTGGCGTGGTGAAAACCGGTACCTTCAACCAGTTCATCCGCGGCGGTATTGCCTTTGCCACCCCGCCGGGAACGCCGCTGGCGCCGAAAGCGCAACCGGGTAAACACTTCCTGCTGCTGGAAAGCGAACCGAAAGAGTGGCGCGAATGGGGAACGGCCCTGCCGCGTTAATCTGACAGGCTCCGGTGTCAACGCACCGGAGCCTTTATGTTACACTGCGCACCTGAACTTTTCCCTGTGGTGTGCTCGTGGCTCAAAACTCCGTATTTCTTCCCGATCAATTCCTGGCGCAGATGCGCGAGGCGCTTCCCTCTCATCTCTCGCTGGACGATTTTATCGCCGCCTGTCAGCGTCCGTTACGCCGCAGCATTCGCGTCAACACCCTGAAAATCAGCGTCGAGGATTTTCTGACGCTGGTTTCTCCGTACGGCTGGCAGCTTACGCCGGTTCCGTGGTGTGAAGAGGGATTCTGGATCGACCGCGATGACGAAGACGCGGTGCCGCTGGGAAGTACCGCAGAACATCTGAGCGGTCTGTTTTATATTCAGGAAGCGAGCTCGATGTTACCGGTTGCCGCCCTGTTCGCCGACGGCAACGCGCCTGAACGCGTGATGGATGTCGCCGCCGCGCCCGGCTCGAAAACCACGCAGATTGCCGCGCGCATGGGCAACCGCGGAGCAATCCTCGCTAACGAATTTTCCGCCAGCCGTGTGAAGGTGTTGCATGCCAATATCAGCCGCTGCGGTATTCACAATGTCGCTCTTACGCACTTCGACGGTCGCGTCTTTGGCGCCGCCCTGCCGGAAATGTTTGATGCCATCCTGCTGGACGCCCCCTGCTCCGGTGAAGGGGTAGTGCGTAAAGATCCCGATGCGTTAAAGAACTGGTCCGTGGAGAGCAATCTTGAGATCGCCGCCACGCAGCGCGAGCTGATCGACAGCGCGTTCCACGCCCTGCGCCCCGGCGGCACGCTGGTCTATTCAACGTGTACCTTAAACCGCGATGAAAACGAAGACGTCTGCCTGTGGCTGAAAGCGCAATACCCGGATGCCGTCGAGTTCATGCCGCTCAACGATCTGTTTTCCTCGGCACAGGAGGCGGTCACGCCGGAAGGTTTCCTCCACGTGTTCCCGCAGATTTACGACTGCGAAGGGTTCTTTGTGGCGCGTCTGCGTAAAACGCAGGCGATTACTCCCCTGCCCGCACCCAAATTCAAGGTCGGCAATTTCCCGTTTGCGCCGCTTAAAGGCCGCGACGTCGCGCAGCTTGAAGCCGCAGCCAGCAAGGTCGGGTTGCAGTGGGATGAGAGCATGCATCTCTGGCAGCGCGACAAAGAGGTTTGGCTTTTCCCGGCGAATATCGAGCCACTGATTGGCAAAGTGCGTTTTTCCCGAATCGGGATCCGCCTGGCGGAAGTGCATAATAAAGGCTATCGCTGGCAGCATGAGGCCGTCATCGCGCTTGCCGGACACGAGAATACCTTTGCCCTGACGCATCAGGAAGCCGAAGAGTGGTACCGTGGCCGCGATGTTTATCCTGACAGCTCGCCTTCCGCAGATGAAGTGGTAGTGACCTATCAGGGATTCCCGCTGGGGCTGGCCAAAAAGGTCGGTTCAAGGCTTAAAAACAGCTATCCACGCGAACTGGTCCGGGATGGCCGACTGTTTACCGGTAACGATCGCACCGCCTGAAAAAAGCGCATTTTTTTACTGGCGATTTTGCTCTCCTTGTCTACGATCAAAAATGGATGCCCATACTGGTCATACCAGATTTTGACAACCGACCCGGAGAGCACTATGACGAAAACCAGCGTGCGTATTGGCGCTTTTGAGATCGACGACGCAGAGCTGCGCGGCGAAGCACAAGGCGATCGAACGTTAAGTATTCCCTGCAAATCCGACCCGGATTTGTGCATGCAGCTCGATGCATGGGATGCAGACACCAGCGTCCCGGCAATACTTGATGGCGAACATTCTGTCCTTTACCGTGAGCATTACGATAGTAAAACCGATGCCTGGGTCATGCGTCTTGCCTGACCTAAAGAGAACCCGCCCGAAGGCGGGTTATTTATTACTGCAGCTGCGCCAGCGTAAAATAACCGTCAAATACGGCTCCCGTATCAATGTAGTGCAGATTGTCAAAATCATACCTTCTGTCGACGGGCGTATGTCCGAACCAGAAGTGATCCGCCCCGCTAATTCCCTGCCCTTTGCCCACCATAAACCCCATCAGGCGGTCGCGATCCCATAACACGCGCTGGGCGCTTACCGGTTTTTCCCAGCGGTATTCCTCCGCCGGGTAATCAGCATGAGCAATAACGTTCACCCCGTTCGCGCAGGTAATTTCGATAATATGCGGTAACGCACGACATGCGTTAAGTAACGAGCGCGCCCGCTGCTGCTCTTCATGCTCAAGCCGCGAAAACCACATTCCGCCATTCATTGTCCAGAGCGCAAAATCATTATTATCCAGGCTATCTATTGCCATTTGCTCATGATTGCCCCGCACTGCTCGAAACCATTTCTCATTGATGAGCTGCAATGATTTAACGCTGTCCGGACCACGATCGATCAGATCGCCAACGGAAATAAGTAAATCCTCATAAGGATTGAAATGACGGCGTTTCAGTTCCTCCATGAGCCTCTGGTAACAGCCGTGTATGTCGCTGACAACCCATACGTGACGCCACTCTCCACCTTCTATTCGCTGATACATAAGGCCTCCCTTTAACAGTATAGCCGCCGTCAAAAGCGCAAGAAGATCAGCGCAGCCCTTACAAAGTAAAACAAACGGTAAACCAAAGAGAAATAAAGATCCGCGCGCTCTTAATCCCTTTTTACTGGCTCCTTAGAATAAGGGGAGATAAAAACGAGAGGTCTTCACGTGTCTAATACACAGCTACATAACGATGTTTTCTATCCGCATCGCACGAATATTATTTCCGAGCTGGTGAACGGTAAACGCGTCCCGGGGCCAATCTGGCGGAAACGCGACTACAGACTGAAGTTCCTTTTACGTTCCCTGCTCTTTTGGTCTTCCACCCACCGTATGCTGGAAGCCCTCTCTGGCCGTGACGATTTCGACAAACTGCTGACATCGCAAATTACGTTGCCCAGCAAGACCCATCGGCAGTACCTGATGCGCGGCTTAACGGCTAACGATCGCGCCGACGCTATCGTTAACCATTACTACTGGATCGATCGCCTGAAGGAGAGCCGTCTTGCCCAGGCTATGACCGGCGCGCAGGAACAACCTATTGCGCAGTTCCACGTCAAAGACGGCGTGACCTACACGGTTAATGCGTCCTCAGCTGGCAAAGCCGAGCGTGAAGGTGAGAGTACGCTCTGGCTGCGCGACAACGAGGATACGCTTCTTGCCAGCCTGACCTTTAGCGTCGCCCGCAGCAATGGCCAGCCCGTTATGGTCATTGGCGGTCTTCAGGGCCCCCGTCGCTGCGTGTCACGAGATGCCATTAAACTGGCAACTCGCGCCTGCCATGGCCTGTTTCCCAAGCGCGTGCTGATGGAGGTACTTTTCCAGCTGGCAGCGCAGTCATCTGTTCGGGCCATTTTTGCCGTCAGCGATGAGGGACACGTTTTCCGCGCGCTGCGCTATCGCCTCAGCAAAGGCCGTCATTTCCACGCCAGCTATGACGAATTCTGGGATTCTTTGGGTGGAAAAAAACTTTCCGCCTTCTGCTGGCAGCTGCCGCTGCAGATGGAGCGCAAATCCCTCGACGAGATAGCCAGTAAAAAACGCGCTGAATACCGTCGTCGCTTTGAACTGCTTGATGAAATTGAGGCGTCCGTTAAGTCCCATTTCTAATCGCGACAAGCGTTTTCGCTCTCAGCACAGAGAATGCACTCGGTTTGAGAAAGGAATGATAAAGCAGAGCACTCTTGCATATGCCAGGGGTGCTCAGTTAGCATTGCGCGAAATGAAAATAGCGAATGCGTTGGAAAAGCGCAGTGTAGACGCAAATTTAAGGACTTTGATGATGATTTACGACTGCTTCTTGTATTACGATGAAGATATGCTTCTTGATATCAGGCTGAATACGCTAGCAGGCGTTGTTGATCGCTTCGTTATTGTTGAGTCAACGCATACCTTTACCGGCAAAAAGCGACAGCTTCACTTTGACATAAATAAATACGGTCCTTTTAAAGATAAAATTATTTATGTTGTGCATGATGAAACACCTCTCATGAAAGCCTCTGACGGCGGCGATCAGCATCAGGACGGTCTGGTGGTGGATGCATGGGCGAATGAAGCCGCGCAGAGAAATGCCATCATGCAGGGCCTCAAAAGTGCTAAAGATGATGATTTGATTTTAATTTCCGATGTGGACGAGATTTTTTCACCACAGGTTATCGGCTCTATCAACGCGAATAAACTCTGCACAACGCTTTATCAAAACTTTTATAATTATCAGTTTAATCTGCAGGTTTTTAATACAGATAACACCCCAAGAAAATGTAAACTGCCGAGAGCCACAAAATATAAAAACCTCGTTCATTTTTTTGGCGGCGAGCCTGAGTCGTTCAGAAATCTTAAACGCACCAGAAGCGTCAAAAACTGGTCCTGGCTTAAATGGAATTGGTTCAAACTTAACAATCGCATCATTGAAAATAGTGGCTGGCATTTCTCATGGGTTATGACCCCTGAACGCATCTCTGAAAAAATGTCCACCATCTCCCACACGGAATACGATCTGCCTGAGTTCAATAACCCGGAACATATCATGAAGGTGATAAAAAACGCCGAAGATATCTGGGGACGAGACAGGAAGTTAATCAGGCAAGAGCTGTCGGCAGACAATTTCCCCGAGTATATCGTTAACAACAAAGATAAATTCAGGGAATTCATTATTTAACTATCAGGCCGGGCCTTTACTTCACCGACGAAGATTCCACAGCGATCGCCAGGCCACAATTTTTTAACAAAGATGCCAAAAAACCCTGGACGTACGCGGTCCTGAGTATGTTATGGTTTAGTCAGGATAGGGAACTGTCCATCTATTCTCGGGGTTTTAGGTCCATAACCGAAGAAACCTTTTGAGAAACATAGGGATAAAAAGAGACCGAATACGATTCCTGTATTCGGTCCAGGGAAATGGCTCTTGGGAGAGAGCCGTGCGCTAAAAGTTGGCATTAATGCAGGCTAAGTCGCCTTGCCTTTTAAGAATAGATGACGACGCCAGGTTTTCCAGTCCACAGCAAAAGTGGCCTGAAAAAAAGCGGCAGAGCATCATTAAAAGTGAAAAACCGCAGTGCTTTGGCGAGCATCTGCGGTTTTTTTATTGGAAACCTGAACGTCAGCAGAGCTTGTCAGCGCGCTCGATAAACGGTGCCAGGCTCATCTTCTGCCCCGGGTTGGCCGGGTCATCAATCTGAATCACGCTGACTGGCTGACCGCTGCTCTTGCCGCTGGCGACCTGCTGCTCAGCGGTATCGTTGAGCGGGTACTGGACCAGCGTGCTCGGGTTGATCGCATACAGCGCATGGCCCGGACGGCAGGTCAGCATCACCTCTTCGCGATTAAAGGCCCATTTGTCTTTGCCCACTTCAAAGCGGCTTACGGTGATTACCTGCGGTGCCGCCAGAGCGCTTCCCGCGCAGGCCAGCAATAAGAGAGAAAGTACTGTCTTTTTCATTTAATAGTTAACCTTGTCAGAAGGGTTCCCAGGTAGCAAACAGACTGACCGTTGCCAGAACCAGCGCGCCCAGCACCACCTCTGCCTGTGTCATCCTGATAAACATCTGTTGTGCGCGCCCGGAATCCGGACGGAACCGTGGCACCAGAAAATACCGATTTGCCAGCGCAATTGCCACCATCAACGCCACGAGAGCACATTTGAACAACAAAAACTGCACGTAGCCAGCCTGCCAGGGAATATGGATGCCCAGAATCAACAGCGCATTCACTACGCCGGTGAGCAGCACGCCTGCGACGGCATAATGCCCCACGCGCGAGAAACGCATCATGGTATAGATGGCCGCGTTCTGCCAGCGTCCTTTCGCCAGACGCATGCAAAACAGCAGCGGCAGCAATCCACCCACCCAGGTTGCGGCACACAGCAGGTGAACAGCATGATTGAGTCGCTGTATCGTTCCCATCGGGCCGTCGCTCATCGCCGCGTGCCCTACCCCTGCCAGCAGGATAAGCTGGCCCATGGCGAGCAGCAGCAGGCGCGATCCTTTCAGCGGCGCGAGCCACGCGACGACAACGGTGATGGCAGCGAGGATAATTTGCCACAACCAGACGCCACCAAACCGCGTTCCCAGCACGCTGTACCAGATTTGCGGGTTAAACACATCGCCCCAGCCGTTGCCCATTAAGCCGCCCTGAAGCATAAACATCAGGATCGCAGCGGTCAGGCTGACGATGGACGCCACTCTCTGCTGGAGCTGGAAACGCCGGGCCATCAGGCGGTGCAGCCCGGAAGGCGCAAACCAGACGCTGTAAAGCGCGTTGCCAAAAACGAGCATTAGCGCCGCAAAATGGATAAAGCGCAATCCTACGTATAACAGTCCCAGCATGCTATTTCACGCTGAAGCGATAGCTGCCTTTGGTTTTATGGCCGTCGACGGAAACCACGTGCCAGTCCACCCGGTAAGCCCCCGGCGCCAGCGTCTGTTCCAGCGGAACGGTCAGCTGTGCTTTGTTCTTTTCGTCTCGCGTGGCGGTGCCGGTTTTGATCACCTGCTTTTGCGCATCCGTCACCACAACGCCGCTAAATCCGGGCTCGATACCTTCGGAGAAATTCAGCGTCAGCACCTGCGGTGACGCCACCTGGCTGTCCGCTGCCGGGCTCTGCTGCTTAAGATGCGCATGCGCCAACACGGAGGGTGAGATTACCGTTGAGGCCAAAAAAACCAGTGCGCATACCGCGCGGGAAGCGGATAAACCCATCACAATCATTCCTTTTTGTTATGTCTGTATGCTAAAGAATAACGCTGTATAATAAACGAGTCGAGGATCATCCCGCTCTGCTTGTCATCGTCGCGCAATCGCGGTAACGTTGCCGCCGCAAAATAAGGAGAAGGTAATGAAGATCAATCTGGCCGCCCTTCCTCAGGACGAGATGGATAAAGTGAATGTCGATCTCGCTGCCGCTGGCGTCGCCTTTAAAGAGCGTTACAACATGCCCGTCGTGGCTGAAGTGGTGGAGCGAGAACAGCCCGCCCATCTGCGTGACTGGTTTCGCGAAAGGTTAATTGCCCACCGTCTCGCCTCGGTCAACCTCTCCCGCTTGCCGTACGAGCCGAAAGTTAAATAAGCTTAACGACTCGTTACACTTCCTTACGCGGAATCTGGCAGGATAAGAAAACCCTGATTAAATTAGGTGTACTCTTTAATCCCTGCGACTCTGTGTATAAGGAAGTCACGATGTCACATTGGAATATTGCGGCAGCCCAGTATGGCGGGCAGCATCACAGCGTAGATGACCATATTGCGCACCATCTCCACTTTATTGCCGAAGCAGCACAGCATCAGTGCGATTTGCTGGTTTTCCCGGAACTCTCATTAACCGGCCCGGGCGCGACGGCATTACCGCTTCCGCCCGAAGACGATCGACTACAGCCGTTGCTTGATGCCGCGCATTTTTACCGCATTACCCTCATTGCAGGGCTTCCCGTTGAACGAAACGGTCAGCGCCAGAAAGGCCTTGCGCTGTTTATCCCCTCCCGCGATCGTATTCTGCGTTACCCTCAGGGGAGCGGCGCCAGCCTGGTGCCGGGTGATAAACAACTCACGATTATAGATGGGCAAAGCGATTCACCGAATCTTGATCCGCAGGCAACACTCTTCACCAGCTGCCAGTCGGTGAGGGATTACCGCTGGCGACAGTCCATCAATACCCTGCAGCGCTTTGCACACAGGTATGCCATCGCGGTGTTAATGGCAAATGCCGGCGCGGGCAGCGCGTTATGGGATGAAAAAGGCCAGCTGATCGTTCGGGCAGATAAGGGTGAGCTCCTGTTGACCGGCACGCGCAACGGACAGGGTTGGCAAGGCGATATCATTCCTTTAGGCTAAGCGTTTTAAGCTCAGGAGATTTTCATGCTGCGCGTCATTGATACCGAAACTTGCGATCTTCAGGGCGGAATTGTGGAAGTGGCCTCGGTGGACGTGGTTGATGGAAAAATCGTCAACCCGATGAGCCATCTGGTGCGTCCCGATCGTCCTATTAGCCCACAGGCCATGGCTATCCATCGCATTACAGAATCAATGGTGGCGGATAAACCCTGGATAGAAGACGTTATCCCGCACTACTACGGCAGCCCATGGTACGTTGCCCACAACGCCAGCTTTGACCGTCGGGTACTCCCCGAAATGCCCGGGGAGTGGATTTGTACCATGAAGCTGGCGCGTCGCCTCTGGCCAGGGATCAAGTACAGCAATATGGCGCTGTATAAATCCCGCAAGCTCAGCGTCAGAACCCCTGAAGGGCTGCACCATCACCGCGCCCTGTATGACTGCTATATCACCGCTGCGCTGCTCATAGATATTATGAACACATCGGGCTGGACGCCGGATGATATGGCAACGATCACCGGACGCCCTGCGCTGCTGACGACGTTCACCTTCGGCAAATACCGCGGGAGAGCGGTATCGGATATTGCAGATAAAGATCCGGGCTATCTGCGCTGGCTGTATAACAACCTCGACAAAATGAGCCCGGAGCTGCGCTTAACCCTGAAACACTATCTGGGTGAAGCTTAACGCTGCACACGGCCTGGCAACGTATCCTGCGCCAGGCCTATCAAAAAGGCATACTCCAGGGCCACCCCTTCGTAGGATTTGAATCGACCCGATTTCCCCCCGTGCCCGGAGTCCATATCAGTACAGAGCAGCAGCAGGTTGTCATCAGTTTTCAGCTCCCGCAGCTTTGCTACCCATTTTGCCGGTTCCCAGTATTGCACCTGTGAATCGTGCAAACCGGTCGTCACCAGCATGTGCGGGTACGCTTTCGCTTCTACGTTGTCATACGGGCTGTACTCTTTCATATAGCGATAATAGGTTTCATCCTGCGGGTTGCCCCACTCCTCAAACTCCCCGGTCGTCAAAGGGATGGACTCATCGAGCATGGTGGTAACCACATCGACAAACGGGACCTGCGCAACAATGCCCTTAAAGCGATCGGGCCGCTGATTGATGACCGCCCCCATCAGCATCCCCCCTGCGCTGCCGCCCATGCCGAAGCATAGCTGAGGATCGCCATAGCCTTGCTCAATCAGCGCATCGCAGACGTCGAGATAGTCGTTGAAGGTGTTTTTCTTTTTAAGGAATTTCCCGTCTTCATACCAGTGCTGCCCCAGCTCGCCGCCACCGCGAATATGGGCAATGGCGAAAACAAAGCCGCGGTCGAGCAGGCTTAATCTGCTGCTGCTGAAGTCGGCATCCATGCTGGAGCCATAGGAGCCGTAGCCGTAGACCAGGATCGGATTTTTACCCTTATGGAAATGCGCCTTGTGATAAACGAGCGAAACAGGCACCTCCACGCCATCGCGCGCGGTGACCCACAGGTGTTCGCTGCGGTAATTGTCGGAATCAAAGCCCTTCACTTCGGTTTGCTTAAGCACCTGGCGCTGTCCGGTATCCATATCCAGCTCAAAGAGCGTATCCGGCGTGGTCATAGACGAGTAGCCGTAGCGCAGCCGGGACGATTCAGGTTCCGGGTTAAAGCCGATCCACGTGACGTAGGCCGGATCGTCGAACGCAATCCCTATCACCTCACGCGTTTTACGGTTGATCTGCCGGATACTGGTCAGCCCCCGCTGGCGCTCCTCCACCACCAGCCAGTCGGTAAACAGCGTGAACCCTTCCAGCATCACCTGATCCCGCGCGGGAATGAGCACCTCCCACTTGCGCTCGTCGCGCACCTTGGTTTTGTACAGACCAAAGTTCTTGCCTTCACGATTCGAACGCAGATAAAAGCTGTGCTGGAAGTGATCCAGGCTGTACTCGTGGTCCTTGCGGCGCGGCAGGAAACAGAGCGGCTGGGCATCAGGCAGTTCGGCATCCAGGAGCAGCACTTCCGAGGTGGTGGCGCTGGCGAGGAAGATAATCACATAGTGGCGCGAGGAGGTTTTATGCAGGCTGACATAAAACGTTTCGTCTTTCTCTTCATAGACCAGCTCGTCATCGGCTGAGTCCGTGCCTACGGTATGGCGCCACACCTGATAAGGCAGCAGCGTGGAGGCGTGCTTTTTAACGTAGTAGACCGTCTCGGAATCGTTCGCCCAGACAAAATCCGGGGAGACGTTCTCCAGCATTTCCGGATACCAGTTGCCGGTTTCCAGATTGCGAAAACGCAGGCCGTACTGGCGCCGGGAGAGATAATCCTCCGCCAGTGCCATGATGGTGTTGTCAGGGGAGATGGACATACCACCCAGGGTATAAAACTCGCTGTGGGCGGCGCGCTGGTTCGCATCCAGCAAGATGTCCCATTCATCCCACTCGGCGCTTAATACCGACTGTCGTTGATAGATGGGATACTCGTTGCCCGGCTCAAAGATATGGCGATAGCGATAGCCGTTTTTGGTCCAGGGCGCGGAGATGTCGCGCTGGGGAATACGCTGCACCATTTCGTTCAGCAGCTGGTCCTGCAGCGCCTGCTGGCTGGCCATGACCCTGCGGCCATAGTCGTTTTCCTCGTGCAGGTAGTCGAGCACCTCTGGCCGGGAACGCGAATCGTCCCGCAGCCAGTAGTAGTTGTCTATGCGCGTATCGCCATGCGTGACGATCGCATAAGGATTACGTCGGGCTTTCGGTGGCATGTCATCATTCTTTTAAGTTTTACACCCTATAAGGTTGGCAAAACCCGCGCATGATGCAAGCGAAACATGACCACGGGGCGCGAGTTAGCCCTGTAGCGCCTGTTTTTGTTCCCCGATATCTTTTTCTATCCCCTCGCGCACGTCCTGAGGGATCTTCAGCGCGTCGCCGAGGGCGTTAAGGTAGCTACGCTCCATAAAGTGATCGATATCTATGGCGGCACAGCTGAGAAAATAGAGTTCCAGCGCTTCTTCCTCATTTTTCACGCTCAGTGCCAGACGCTGCGGATCGAGCGGCTGTTCAATGGCCTGCGCCACCAGCGTTCTGCCCTGTTCTTCAATACCCGCCTCGCGCAGCTGCTGTTCGATAGCCGCTCTTTCATTATCATCAATATGCCCGTCGCTTTTGGCGGCAAACACCAGCGCAAGGATGAGCCGCTCCGTGCGCAGATCCAGCGGAGAAGTATGCTCCCCATAGTGAGGTTCATCGCGGTGCGCCGCTCGCACCCTGTCCTTATATTTGTTCCACAGCACGGTGCCGGCGATAGCGCCGCCCCCGGCAAGCAGCGCGCCGGTACCGTACTTCGCCAGCAGCTTGCGTGAGGATTTATTGGCAACCAGCAGCCCTGCCAGCCCACCTAGCGCCCCCGGTACCAGCAGTTTGCTAAGCCCCTGTTCGCCGGAACCAGACGTTTTCTGCCCTAACATGGATTGCAGTTGATTTAACCAGCCTGACATGGTTTCCCTCGCTTAACGGTTAACATGTTCTCCAGCGTAAGCGAGCAGGCGTCAGGAAATGTCCATCAAGCCTAAAGAAGCGCAAATTTCTGGTCTGCCCTTTTGCCGTGCGCAAGACAGACGCAAACGTTTTCGTTTATACTGCGCGCATCTTTTTCAGGGGGAATGTTATGACTCGTTTAGGAACCGCGCTGCGACCTGCGGCGACGCGCGTAATGCTGTTGGGATCGGGCGAACTGGGTAAAGAAGTCGCCATTGAGTGTCAGCGTTTAGGGGTGGAGGTGATTGCCGTAGACCGCTACGCCGACGCGCCCGCCATGCACGTCGCCCATCGTTCTTATGTGATTAACATGCTGGACGGTGATGCCCTGCGTACGCTCATTGCACGGGAGAAACCGGATTTTGTCGTGCCGGAAATTGAAGCTATCGCAACCGATACGCTGATCGCCCTTGAGCAGGAAGGCCAGCGCGTGGTGCCCTGCGCGAAAGCCGCAAAGCTGACCATGAACCGTGAAGGCATTCGCCGCCTGGCGGCGGAGGAGCTGGGGCTGCCTACCTCTAGCTACCGTTTTGCGGGTGACAAAGCCGCATTCCTGCAGGCCGTTGAAGAGATTGGCTACCCGTGCATCATTAAGCCGGTGATGAGCTCTTCCGGAAAAGGTCAGAGCTTTATTCGCGACAGCAGCGCTCTGGACAGCGCGTGGGATTATGCGCAACAGGGTGGCCGTGCCGGTGCCGGTCGCGTGATCGTCGAAGGCGTGGTGAAGTTTGATTTCGAAATCACTCTGCTCACCGTCAGTGCCGTGGACGGCGTCCATTTCTGCGACCCAATCGGTCACCGTCAGGAAGATGGCGATTATCGTGAATCCTGGCAGCCGCAGCAGATGAGCGACCTGGCGCTGAAGCGTGCCCGGGAGATTGCCCGTAAAACCGTTCTGGCCCTGGGCGGTTATGGCCTGTTCGGCGTGGAGCTGTTCGTCTGCGGTGACGAAGTGATCTTCAGCGAAGTCTCCCCTCGCCCGCACGACACCGGTATGGTCACGCTCATTTCGCAGGATCTCTCGGAGTTCGCCCTGCACGTGCGCGCCTTCCTCGGCCTGCCGGTTGGCGGCATCCGCCAGTACGGCCCGGCGGCGTCGGCGGTGATCCTTCCGAAGTTGACCAGCCAGAATGTGACGTTTGATAACGTCGAAGGCGCGGTGGGCGCAGGCCTGCAGGTCCGTCTGTTCGGCAAGCCGGAGATCGACGGTACGCGTCGTCTGGGCGTGGCGTTAGCCACCGGGGATAACGTTGACGAGGCCGTAGTAAGAGCAAAAGCAGCGGCTGCGAACGTTCAGGTAGCAGGATAAAAAAAACGGGCCGAAAGGCCCGTTTTTCATGCTGCATATGGCTTACTGCTTCGCGCCTTCAACCGCTTCACGAGCCAGTTTCGTGATGCGATCCCAGTCGCCCGCTTCCAGCGCATCCGCCGGAACCAGCCATGAGCCGCCGATGCACAGCACGCTTTTCAGCGCCAGGTAGTCGCGGTAGTTAGCCGGGGAGATACCGCCCGTCGGGCAGAAGCGTACCTGAGAGAAGGGACCCGCAATTGCCTGCAGCGCTTTGGTGCCGCCGTTCGCTTCTGCCGGGAAGAATTTGAACTCTTTCAGACCGTAGTCCATGCCCAGCATCAGTTCAGATACGGTGCTGATGCCCGGGATCAAGGGAATGGTGCCTTCGGTCGCGGCCTTTAGCAGCGGCTCGGTCAGGCCCGGGCTGATGGCAAACTGTGCGCCGGCTTCGGTCACTTCCGCCAGCTGCTGCGCGTTGAGAACGGTACCCGCACCGATGATGGCGTCCGGCACTTCTTTAGCGATGGCGCGGATGGCATCCATCGCGCAGGCGGTACGCAGGGTCACTTCCAGAACGCGAACGCCGCCCGCAACCAGCGCTTTCGCCATTGGCACAGCGTGCTCCAGCTTGTTTACCACGATAACCGGCACGACAGGGCCAGTGGTCAGGATTGCTTCTGCACTTGTTTTCCAGTTTTTCATCAGAGTTCTCTCTCGCCAGATCGTTAAAATCAAGTCGTCTTAAAACGTAATACAGGTTGCGCCCTGCTCCGCACCGGAGAGCTTCTCACGCAGCGCGCTGAACATTTCGCGTCCGGTCCCCACGCGCGATGCGCTCAGGTCAGGAATATGAGGCTGACGTGCCGCCAGCTCCGCGTCATCCACCAGCAGGGTTAACTCGCCAGTCTGGCCGTTCACGCGGATCATGTCGCCGTCGCGCACTTTCGCCAGCAAGCCGCCGTCGTAGGCTTCAGGCGTGACGTGGATGGCGGAAGGCACTTTGCCGGATGCGCCTGACAGGCGGCCATCGGTCACTAACGCAATTTTGAAACGGCGGTCCAATAATACACCAAGTGGTGGCATAAGTTTATGTAATTCTGGCATGCCGTTCGCTTTTGGCCCCTGATGACGCACGACCACCACGCAGTCTTTATCCAGCAGACCGGCGTCGAAGGCAGGCAACACGTCGTGCTGGCTTTCAAACACTACCGCCGGGGCCTCGATAACCTGGTTCTCTTCCGGCACGGCAGAGGTTTTCATCACCGCGCGGCCAAGGTTGCCGCTCAGCACTTTGGTACCGCCGTGGTGGGAGAACGGTTTGTCGATAGTGGCAATCACCTGCGGATCAAGAGACGCGGTCGTCCCGTCGCGCCAGTCCAGCTCGCCGTTGTTCAGCCACGGCTCCTGGGTGTAGCGCTGCAGACCAAATCCGGCTACGGTGTTCACGTCTTCATGCAGCAGACCGCCTTTCAGCAGCTCGCGCATCAGCAGCGGCACGCCGCCCGCGGCCTGGAAGTGGTTGATGTCCGCCGGGCCGTTCGGGTACAGACGCGCCATCAGCGGTACCACGGAGGAGATATCGGAGAAGTCATCCCAGTTAATCAGGATACCCGCCGCGCGCGCCATGGCCACCAGGTGCATGGTGTGGTTAGTTGAACCGCCGGTCGCCAGCAGGGCGACGATACCGTTAACGATCACTTTTTCGTCGACCATTTTGCCCATCGGCATCCATTCATTGCCGTTTCCTGTCAGGCGCGTCACCTGACGGGCCGCGGCCTCGGTCAGCGCCTGGCGCAGCGGCGCGTCCGGCTGGATGAAGGACGAGCCCGGAAGCTGCATCCCCATAAACTCCACTACCATCTGGTTGGTGTTGGCCGTGCCGTAGAACGTACAGGTGCCCGGCGCATGGTAGGAGGCGGCTTCGGCTTCCAGCAGCGCCTGACGATCGGCTTTGCCTTCCGCATACAGCTGGCGGATACGCACTTTTTCTTTATTCGGCAGACCGCTGGCCATCGGGCCGGACGGCACGAAAATCGCAGGCAGATGACCAAACGACAGCGCTGCCATCACCAGGCCCGGGACGATTTTGTCGCACACGCCGAGATACAGCGCGCCATCAAACATGTTGTGTGACAGGCCCACAGCCGCAGACATCGCAATCACTTCGCGGCTCAGCAGCGACAGCTCCATACCATCCTGCCCCTGCGTCACGCCGTCGCACATGGCCGGGACGCCCCCCGCCACCTGCCCGACCGCGTTCACGCTGTGCAGCGCTTTACGAATGATGTTGGGATAGACCTCATACGGCTGGTGCGCGGAGAGCATATCGTTATAGGACGTGATAATAGCGATATTGTTACGCAACATGCTTTTCAGGGAGGCTTTGTCATCAGGCTGGCAGGCGGCGAAGCCGTGGGCCAGGTTACCGCAGGCCAGCTGGGAGCGGTGAACGGTGTTGCTTTTCGCCTGTTCAATGCGGGCGAGGTAGGCCGAACGGGTCTCTTTTGAGCGCTCGATAATGCGTTGTGTTACGCGTAACAATACAGGATTCATAAAAGCTCCTTTAATTTATCTGTCCGGGCTCGGGAGTTTACAAAGTCGCTGGCGGTTGTTAACAACGCTGAAACGCTTGCTGTCCGGAGCTCAGGGGCAAAATCACTTCCGGCAGTGTAATAAAAAAAGCCCCGCGGGTGAATCCACGCGGAGCTTAAAAGTATAAAAATTGTGCCACTAGCTGTGTTAGATCATGTTACCGGTAAAATAACACTTTCGGGCTAGCGGAATATCCTACTCAAACTCGTTCCAGGAGCGGCCATCGCGGGTGATCATCGCCACCGACGCCACAGGCCCCCAGGTACCCGCCTGATACGGTTTTGGCGCATCCTGATCGGCAGCCCAGGCTTCGGTGATGGAATCGACCCATTTCCACGCCTCTTCCACTTCGTCGCGACGCACGAACAGCGCCTGGATACCGCGCATGGTTTCCAGCAGCAGACGCTCGTAAGCATCCGCAAGGTGCGTCTGGTTGAAGGTTTCGGAGTAGCTCAGATCCAGCTTGGTGGTCTGCAGGTTGTGCTTATGATCCAGGCCCGGCACTTTGTTGAGGATCTGGATATCCACCCCTTCGTCCGGCTGCAGACGGATGGTCAGCTTGTTCTGCGGCAGCTCCTGCCAGGACTCTTTGAACAGGTTCAGTTCCGGGTTCTTAAAGTAGACAACCACTTCGGAACACTTCGTCGGCAGACGCTTACCAGTGCGCAGGTAGAACGGAACCCCCGCCCAGCGCCAGTCGTCGATGTCCACGCGGATGGCCACGAACGTCTCGGTGTTGCTGGACTTGTTCGCGCCCTCTTCTTCCAGGTAGCCTGGCACCTTTTTGCCTTGCGCAAACCCGGCAGTGTACTGGCCGCGAACGGTTTTCTCGCGCACGTTGGAGCGGTCGATGCGGCGCAGCGACTTCAGCACTTTCACTTTGGCATCGCGGATGCTGTCAGCCGTCAGGTCAGACGGTGGAGACATGGCAATCATGCACAGAATTTGCAGCAGGTGGTTCTGGATCATGTCGCGCATCTGGCCGGCCTGGTCAAAGTAACCCCAGCGACCTTCAATCCCCACCTCTTCCGCCACGGTAATTTCCACGTGGTCAATGGTACGGTTGTCCCAGTTATTCACAAACAGGGAGTTAGCGAAACGCAGCGCCAGCAGGTTCAGTACCGTCTCTTTACCGAGATAGTGGTCGATACGGTAGACCTGGCACTCTTCAAAGAACTCGCCCACCTGGTCGTTGATTTCACGCGAGGTAGCCAGCGACGTCCCCAGCGGCTTTTCCATCACCACGCGCGCCGGCTTGGCGTTCAGTTTGGCTTCGCCCAAACCTTTGCAGATGGCGCCAAAGGTGCTTGGCGGCATGGCGAAATAGTTAATGGTGACACGGTTTTTCTGATCCAGCATGGCACCCAGGCGGGAAAACGCGCTGACGTCATTAACGTCCAGGTTGCAGAAATCGAGACGACCGCTGAGGGTATCCCACAAACTTTCATCAATTTTTTCCTTCATGAAAGTTTCGAGCGCCTCGCGGACAACTTTGGTATAAGCGTCCTTGTCCCAGTCGGCGCGCCCAACACCCAGGATACGCGTATCCGGATGAATTTGGCCCGCTTTCTCCAGTTGATACAGGGAAGGCAGCAATTTTCGGCGTGCAAGATCGCCTTTCGCGCCGAAAATGACCAGGTCACATGCCTGGGCTGTTTGCGTTACCGCCATGTCATTCTCCTCAGTTGGATCACCTGGTGCTTCTGCCAGGTATCGTTGTAATTTTATTACAATGCACTGTACTGCTTTTACGTCATTCCCGAAACCATTAGCGCTTATCGTCTCGTGCGATACGGCGATTTTTCGCCATTCAGCCGATTATGGCGACGTAATGACGCAACAGCCGTCGATAATTTGCGCAACAGGGTCATAGCAAAACCCGACATCGATCAAGTAATGAAAAAAAACAACAACATTATCTTGTCGACTGTTACCCTTTAGGGAAGCCACAGGGGTAATATCGGCTAATCGAATCAAGATTTCATCAATGAGTGAAATCGTTTCCACCCCCATGAGCGCCTTGTTAACAATGAACATGCTTGAAAAAATCCAGTATCAACTGGAACACCTTAGCAAATCCGAGCGAAAAGTGGCTGAAGTCATTCTGGCCGCGCCCGCTCAGGCGATTCATTCAAGCATCGCCGCTCTGGCTCAGGAAGCGGGCGTCAGTGAACCGACGGTCAACCGCTTCTGCCGCAGCCTGGAAACGCGCGGCTTTCCTGATTTTAAACTGCATCTGGCACAAAGTCTGGCAAACGGCACCCCCTATGTTAATCGTAATGTGGATGAAGACGACAGCGTAGATGCCTATACGGCAAAAATATTTGAGTCGGCCATGGCCACGCTCGATCACGTTCGTCAAAGTCTGGATATGAGTTCAGTAAACCGCGCGGTGGATTTACTCACCCAGGCCAAACGCATTGCGTTCTTCGGTCTTGGCTCGTCAGCCGCCGTGGCGCACGACGCCATGAATAAATTCTTCCGCTTTAACGTGCCGGTTATTTATTCCGATGACATTGTGCTGCAACGCATGAGCTGTATGAATTGCAGTGAGGATGACGTCGTGGTACTGATTTCGCACACTGGCCGCACCAAAAGCCAGGTTGAGCTGGCGCAGCTGGCCCGTGAAAACGATGCCATGGTAATCGCCCTCACCACCGCCGGCACGCCATTGGCGCGGGAGGCGACTCTCGCCATTACCCTGGACGTGCCTGAGGATACCGACATGTATATGCCAATGGTGTCCCGTCTGGCGCAACTCACGGTAATCGACGTGCTGGCGACCGGATTTACCTTACGCCGGGGCGCAAAATTCCGAGATAACTTGAAGCGAGTCAAGGAAGCGCTGAAGGAATCGCGTTTTGATAAAGAATTGCTTATAAAGAGCGATGTTCCCTGAAAGTAGATAACGAAGACGTAACCCATAATTAGATGTAACGATTTTCGGCATTCGGCCCCCTCTTTGCTGCCTTGCGGTAGATGAAGGTCGATTCAATGTTCACGCAACACCAAAGTTGTTTCAGTCAACGGAGTATTACATGTCCAGAAGGCTTCGCAGAACCAAGATCGTCACCACCTTAGGCCCGGCCACCGATCGCGATAATAACCTCGAAAAGATTATCGCCGCTGGCGCCAACGTGGTGCGTATGAACTTCTCTCACGGTACGCCAGAAGACCATAAATTGCGTGCCGATAAAGTGCGTGAGATCGCCGCTAAGCTGGGCCGCCACGTCGCTATCCTCGGCGACCTGCAGGGTCCAAAAATTCGTGTATCAACCTTTAAAGAAGGTAAAGTTTTCCTCAATATCGGCGACAAATTCCTGCTGGATGCCAACCTCGGCAAAGGCGAAGGCGATAAAGAGAAAGTCGGGATCGACTATAAAGGCCTGCCGGCTGATGTGGTACCTGGCGATATCCTGCTGCTCGACGACGGTCGCGTCCAGCTGAAGGTGCTGGAAGTTCAGGGGATGAAAGTGTTCACTGAAGTCACCGTCGGCGGCCCGCTCTCCAACAATAAAGGCATCAACAAACTGGGCGGCGGCCTCTCTGCGGAAGCCCTGACCGACAAAGACAAAGCGGATATCGTAACGGCGGCCCAGATCGGTGTTGACTACCTGGCAGTCTCCTTCCCACGCTGTGGCGAAGATCTGAACTATGCGCGCCGCCTGGCCCGTGACGCAGGCTGTGATGCCAAAATCGTCGCTAAGGTTGAACGCGCGGAAGCCGTGTGCGATCAGGATGCGATGGACGATGTGATCCTCGCCTCTGACGTGGTGATGGTTGCCCGTGGCGATCTGGGCGTGGAAATCGGCGACCCTGAACTGGTCGGTATCCAGAAAGCGCTGATTCGTCGCGCACGTCAGCTGAACCGCGCGGTGATCACCGCCACCCAGATGATGGAATCCATGATCACTAACCCAATGCCAACCCGTGCGGAAGTCATGGACGTCGCTAACGCCGTGCTGGACGGTACCGATGCGGTGATGCTGTCAGCAGAAACCGCGGCGGGCCAGTATCCGGCAGAAACCGTGGCCGCAATGGCGCGCGTCTGCCTGGGCGCGGAGAAGATCCCAAGCATTAACGTCTCCAAGCACCGCCTGGATATCCAGTTCGACAATGTGGAAGAAGCGATTGCGATGTCCGCCATGTATGCGGCCAACCATCTGAAAGGCGTTACGGCGATCATCACCATGACCGAATCTGGCCGCACCGCGCTGATGACCTCTCGCATCAGCTCCGGCCTGCCGATTTTCGCCATGTCACGCCACGAGCGTACGCTGAACCTGACGGCGCTGTACCGCGGTGTTACCCCGGTACACTTCGACAGCACCAATGATGGCGTAGCCGCGGCGCACGATGCCGTAAACCTGCTGCGCGATAAAGGTTACCTGGTGTCTGGTGATATCGTCATCGTGACGCAGGGTGACGTGATGAGCACCATCGGCTCAACCAATACCACGCGCGTACTGACTGTAGAGTAAGATCCGATCCCCTCTCCCCTAAGGGGTGTACGGTCCGGGGAC
>NZ_JADBQK010000029.1:0-1512 GCF_014895885.1 Enterobacter cloacae complex sp. P17RS | reverse complement strand
TGAATGGGGGGGCAACGTCCGACCTGAGCGTGTCCGTGCGTCCGCGCTGGCCGCTGGCGGAACTGCCTGAGGCGTAACCCCCTCACCCTGACCCTCTCCCCTGTACGGTCCGGGGACATAGTGAACACTTGTTCGGGGACATGGTAGACACTTACAACTGAGGCATAAGAACCCGTTTATGGAGTCGCTTATGCCCTGGGATGCGAGAGATACCATGTCATTACGTACCGAGTTTGTGCTGTTCGCCTCGCAGGACGGGGCGAACATCCGTTTCCTCTGCCGTCAGTTCGGCATTTCTCCTGCCACCGGCTACAAGTGGCTTCAGCGCTGGGCTGAGGAAGGTGCCTCCGGACTTCAGGACCGCTCCCGCGCACCTCATCATTCCCCGAACCGCTCATCTGACGACATCACGGCCCTGCTGCGCATGGCGCATGACCGTCATCAACGCTGGGGCGCCCGCAAGATTAAGCGCTGGCTTGAAGACCAGGGGCACCGTATGCCCGCCTTCAGCACCGTCCATAATCTGATGGCCCGTCACGGTCTGCTGCCGGGCGCATCACCGGGCGTTCCGGCTACGGGACGCTTCGAACATGACGCGCCGAACCGGCTCTGGCAGATGGATTTTAAGGGCCACTTTCCCTTTGGCGGTGGCCGCTGCCATCCGCTCACCCTGCTGGACGACCACTCCCGTTTTTCCCTGTGCCTGGCGCACTGTACCGATGAACGGCGCGAGACCGTGCAGCAGCAGCTGGTCAGCGCGTTTGAACGCTACGGCCTGCCGGACAGGATGACGATGGACAACGGCTCACCGTGGGGCGACACCACCGGCACCTGGACGGCGCTGGAGCTGTGGCTGATGCGCCACGGTATCCGGGTGGGGCACTCCCGGCCTTATCATCCGCAGACGCAGGGCAAGCTGGAGCGTTTTCACCGCAGCCTGAAGGCGGAAGTGCTGCAGGGAAAATGGTTCGCGGACAGCGGAGAGCTGCAACGCGCTTTCGATCACTGGCGCACGGTGTACAACCTTGAACGCCCGCACGAGGCGCTGGATATGGCGGTACCGGCCTCGCGTTATCAGCCGTCTGCCCGGCAGTACAGCGGCAGCGTAACGCCACCTGAATACGATGAAGGGGTGAAGGTCAGGAAAGTGGATGTCAGCGGAAAGCTGAGCATACAGGGTGTCAGTCTGAGCGCAGGCAAGGCGTTCAGGGGAGAACGGGTCGGGCTGAGGGAGACGCAGGATGACGGCTGCTATGAAGTGTGGTGGTACAGCACGAAAGTGGGGGTGATCGACCTGAAGAAAAAGTCGATCACCATGGGTAAAGGATGTTAAAAAGTGTTCACCATGTCCCCGAACACCTGTCTACCATGTCCCCGGACTGTACAGCCCACAGGGGAGAGGGAACAAACACCAAAAACGGCAACGAGGTTGCCGTTTTGCTTTTACCTGTCCCAGTACGACTCATCGAGACTGTCTTCTCGTTACGGCAGACCGCGAGTTAAGCGAGGCGA
>NZ_JADBQK010000028.1:124596-211891 GCF_014895885.1 Enterobacter cloacae complex sp. P17RS | reverse complement strand
GGCTAGGTGTGCTTGTATTTAATCTTAATTCAACTTGTGAAATGAAATGCTGATTAATTGTTGAATCATTGAGCATTCTATTTTTTCCTTATAAAATTTTAACTGGCTTAAGTCTATCAAAACAATTATATTTCTTTCATGATTTTATTTGTTTTGTGTTAATCTTTTACCGCATAAGCCTTCCCAAACTTCCCGATAACCACCTTTCGCCCCTTCTCAATCTGCGCATCAACAAAGTCCGCCCAGGACTGAAGCATCTCCCGGCGCTGATTCAGGTACTGTGCGCGGTTGTAGACACCACGAACGCCGCCAATCTTATGCGCCAGGCATTTCTCTACCCAGTCGGAGTTGTAGCCTTGCTCATGTAGCAATGTGCTGGCAGTACGCCGGAAGTCATGAATAACAAAATCCCTGACGTTCAGATCCAGCGTACGCACCGCGCAGTTAAGCGTTGTTTTGGAGATCGAGCGTCGGTAGTCGTTTCGGCTGGGGAAGACGTATGGAGAATCTCCGGCCAGAAATTTTAACTCTTCGAACATCGCCAGCGCCTGCTTTGACAGCGGAACAATATGCGGGTTATCCATCTTCATTCTTTCGCCGGGGATACGCCATTCCAGCGCGTTGAAGTTAACTTCACTCCATGTCGCTTCAATCATCTCCGATTTACGCACCATGCAGATGATCAGTAGGTGCAGAGCCAGCTTGTGGCGTCGGTTCATGTTAGAGGTGTATATCCCCCGTAGCAGGATGCCGATCTCTTCTGCGGTTAGCGCCACGTCACGGCTTGTTGCTTGTGCAATATAACGGGCCTCGATAGCGGCTGCCGGGTTGTTGAATATGATTCCCCTGGAAATCGCGTAGGCCAGCATGCGTTTAAGCACGTTTCGTGTCAGCAACGCGACGTGATCGGAACCTCGTTGCTTGATGTGGTCGAGCACGACCTGTATGTGGGCGGTTGTGAGTTCTTCGAGTTCCAGCTTCCCGAGGATGGGAATGATGTCCTTCTCGATAACGCGAGTGAGGTTGCGCGGATCGCGGTTACTTTTTTCAACGATATCGGTCAGCCAGCGTTTGGCGAATTTTTGACTGTCGTTGGGTCTTTCTGTTTAAGTTTTTCTTACTGCTTTTTCTGCGCGGGATTGATGCCATGGGTAACCAGTGAGAGGCATTCTGCAAGCCGAAGAATGCTTCTGCAAATGAAAAAGCAGGGTATTAGCCCAGTGTGATATTTTTCTGTTTGTTAATTTTGAGATGGGCACAATTCAGGACACAAAAATCGCGGATGAACCTGCACGACTATGGACGAGTATGGAAAGTAAAAACCCGCATTAACAGGTAGTTAATGCGGGTTAGTGAACGTTCACGGACGAGGATGGACTAAAACTTACTTACCAATACAGAAGCTCGAGAAAATCCTGCCCAACAGATCGTCCGACGTAAACTCCCCGGTGATCTCGCTCAGATTCTGCTGCGCCAGGCGCAGCTCTTCCGCCAGCAGTTCACCCGCCCACGCACCAATCAGCTGCGCTTTGCCCTGGTCAAGATGGCGTGCCGCCTCTTCCAGCGCCTGCAGGTGACGGCGACGCGCCAGGAAGCCGCCTTCCATGCTGGTATCAAAGCCCATGCTCTGCTTGAGATGGTTACGCAGGGCTTCCACGCCTTCCCCTGTACGTGCCGAAAGGCGAATAAGTGAGTGACCATTCACATCGCTGATGCCCAGCGTTTCGCCGGTAACGTCCGCTTTGTTACGCACCACGGTGATAGGCAGCTTGGCCGGCAGACGGGCGATAAAGTCCGGCCAGATCTCCGCCGGGTCAACGGCGTCGGTCGTGGTGCCATCTACCATAAACAGCACGCGGTCAGCCTGCTCAATCTCCTGCCAGGCGCGTTCAATACCGATACGCTCAACCTCGTCGCTGGCATCGCGCAGGCCCGCGGTATCGATAATGTGCAGCGGCATCCCGTCGATGTGGATATGCTCGCGCAGCACGTCGCGGGTGGTACCGGCTATGTCGGTGACGATTGCCGCTTCACGGCCAGCCAGGGCGTTCAGCAGGCTCGATTTCCCGGCGTTAGGGCGACCAGCAATGACGACCTTCATCCCTTCACGCAGCAGGCTGCCCTGACGCGCTTCGGCGCGGACGGCATCCAGATCGCTCATCACCTGGTTCAGCTGGGCTTCGATTTTACCGTCAGAGAGGAAGTCGATCTCCTCATCCGGGAAGTCGATAGCTGCTTCGACATAGATTCGCAGGTGAGTAAGTGCTTCCACAAGGTGATTCACACGTGCGGAAAACGCGCCCTGCAGCGAGTTCAGGGCGGAGCGGGCCGCCTGTTCAGAGCTGGCGTCGATCAGGTCTGCAATCGCCTCGGCCTGTGCCAGGTCGAGCTTGTCGTTGAGGAAGGCACGTTCGGAGAACTCGCCCGGCTTCGCAATGCGCAGGCCAGGCAGGGTCAGAATACGTTTTAACAGCAGGTCGAGGATAACCGGGCCGCCGTGGCCCTGAAGTTCCAGCACGTCTTCGCCGGTAAAGGAGTTCGGGCCGGGGAACCACAGCGCAATGCCCTGGTCCAGCGGCGTGCCGTCGGCATCTTTAAACGGCAGGTAATCAGCGTAGCGCGGCTTTGGCAATTTACCCAGCACCGCTTCAGCCACCTCGCGCGCCTTCAGGCCGGAGATGCGCAGAATGCCTACACCACCGCGTCCCGGTGGGGTTGCCTGGGCGACGATAGTGTCGTTATGGCTCATGGTTGCTCTCGTTCAATACAAATAAAAAAGGCGGTCAATCGACCGCCCTTATTTTAGCGTTATCTTACCGAATCAGGACTTTTTCTTTTCGCGGCTATGCAGGCCACGTTTTTCCAGACCACGGTAAATCAGCTGCTGCTGGATGATGGTCACCAGGTTGCTGACGATATAGTACAGCACCAGACCTGACGGGAACCACAGGAAGAACACGGTGAAGATGACCGGCATAAAGGTCATGATCTTCTGCTGCATCGGGTCGGTCACGGTGGTTGGCGACATCTTCTGGATGAAGAACATCGTCACGCCCATCAGGATCGGCAGGATGTAGTACGGGTCCTGTGCGGACAGGTCATGGATCCAAAGAGCGAACGGCGCGTGGCGCAGCTCAACGGAACCCATCAGCATGTAGTACAACGCAAGGAAGATTGGCATCTGAATCAACAGCGGGAAGCAACCACCCAGTGGGTTCACTTTCTCTGCTTTATACAGGGCCATCATCTCCTGGCTCTGACGCTGTTTATCATCGCCCAGACGCTCACGCATCGCCTGAATCTTCGGCTGCAGCATGCGCATCTTCGCCATGGAGGTGTACTGCGCTTTGGTCAGCGGGTACATGATGCCACGCACGATGAAGGTGATAACGATGATGGAGAAGCCCCAGTTACCCAGGAAGCTGTGGATGAACTTCAGCAGCTTAAACAGCGGCTGAGAGATGAACCACAACCAACCGTAATCCACGGTCAGATCCAGGTGCGGCGCAACAGCGGCCATTTTGTCCTGGATTTCCGGGCCGACCCACAGGGTGCTTGCCAGCTTACCGGTTTGACCCGGCTGAACCAGAACAGGCTGTGATTTGTAGCCGATGGCTGCAATACCGTTGCCCAGGTTCGCGGTGTAGAAGTTATTCGTACCGTCGTTATTCGGGATCCACGCGGTCGCGAAATACTGCTGCAGCATTGCTACCCAACCGCCTTTGGAGCTGACGTTCAGGTTTTCGTTATCGGCAATGGTGTCGAATTTGTATTTCTCGTACTTCGCATCAGGCGTGGAGTACGCCGCGCCACGGAAGGTATGCAGCGCAAAGTTGCTGCTTCCGGTGTCACGGTGTGACGGCAGATTGATGGACTGCTTCAGCTGACCGAAGGTAGACAGTTCCAGCGGTTTCGCACCGGCGTTCTGTACGCTGTAGCCCACGTTCACCGCATACTCACCGCGTTTCAGGGTGAAGGTTTTGGTGAAGGTGTTGCCTGCCGCGTCGGTGTAGGTCATCGGGATAACGAGTTCGTTCTGGCCATCAGCCAGTACAAAGGTGTCGTTCTCGACGTTATACAGTGGACGCGCACCGTTAGCCGGGTTGTCCGGGCCATCACGACCGGTCAGGCCGCTCTGCGCCTGATACAGAAACTCCGGTGTGGTTTCCAGTAACTGGAACGGTTCGTTAGACTTCAGCTCTTTCGGGTAGGTCAACAGCAGCGCCTGCTCAACATCACCACCACGGGTGTTGATAGTCAGCTCAAGCACATCGGTCTTAACCGTAATCTGTTTCCCCTGGCCACTGGCCGGTACGCCCTGGTCGGCGGCGCTACCCGCTGCGGTGGTCGTGGTCTGCGTGGTCTGCTGCTGGGGTTGAGGATTTTTATCCTGCTCCCATGCCTGCCAGATCATGAAAGACACGAACAACAAAGCGATGATAAGAAGATTGCGTTGCGAATCCATCGTTAGTGTTCTCTGGTATCAAAAGGTCCTGGGGGGACGGGGTCGTCTCCACCGGGGTGTAAAGGGTGGCATTTTAATACGCGTTTCACCGTCAACCAACTGCCTTTTATCACTCCAAACCTGCGCAATGCCTCAATTCCGTAGCTTGAGCATGTTGGTGTGAAACGGCAGTGCGGCCCGAGTAGCGGACTAATCAGGCGTTGATAGACCCGAATGAGGGCTATCAGGACCCGTGAGCCAGGCGACAGTGGCGGCGCCATAATTTTTCCAACGCTTCCGAGAGAGCACGGTTATCGAGGTCGGCAACCCCTTTTTTAGCCACCACCACGAAATCCATAGAAGGCAGTTCGTGCTGACGTAAACGGAAGCTTTCACGCGTCAGACGTTTAATCCGGTTGCGTTCATGCGCACGCTTAACGTTTTTCTTAGCGACTGTGAGACCGATGCGGGGATGCCCCAGCGAATTTTGGCGGCCGAGGATGGTGATTTGCGGCGTGCCAGCCCGTTGTGGCTGCTGGAAGACGAAAGTGAAATGAGTGGGAGTTAACAAACGTAACTCCCTGGGAAATGCTAGCTTAACCACTCAGGGGTTAGCTTTATTACTTGGAAACGGTCAGACGAGCGCGGCCTTTAGCACGACGACGTGCCAGAACCTGACGACCATTTTTAGTAGCCATACGAGCACGGAAGCCGTGAGAACGGTTGCGCTTCAGTACAGACGGTTGAAAAGTGCGTTTCATGGCGATTTCTACCTAAACTTGAAAAAATTCATGACTTTTGCGGATGCCCGACCGAGTTTCGAATGACGGACGCCGAAGCCGTGGGTGATTAAAGAGGCCGGATTGTAATAATTGTACACTCCGGAGTCAATTCTCTTTCCTTATTTCCCGCGTATTTCCGCACGATTTCGCGTGGAAAATGAGCAACGGACGACGCAGGAAGATGAGCATCACGCGCCGGGTCGAGGATTATACGGCCTCGCCAACAAAGCGCAAGGATCGTCCCGGATCTTCGTTAGATCATTTAAGCAATAAATTGTCGCTGCTCATTAAATTTTCCAATATGCGGGCTAAATCGCGGGGCACTCGCGCCAGGATCGTTTACACTTACCCGGTTTCGGATCTTCCTGTGGATAAATCGGGAAGAATCTGTGAGAAACAGAAGATCTCTGGCTCAGTTTACGCTATGATCCGCGGTCCCGATCGGGATCCCAGGATCCTGGTCAGGATAAATTGCAGATAGCAATTCGCACGTCCCCCTTTACGCAGGGTCATGTCGATGTGCGCCAACAATCATGAATATTCAATAGTTTTCTTTTATTGTTCGAGTGGAGTCCGCCGTGTCACTTTCGCTTTGGCAGCAGTGTCTTGCCCGATTGCAGGATGAGTTACCAGCCACAGAATTCAGTATGTGGATCCGCCCGTTGCAGGCGGAGCTGAGCGATAACACGCTGGCTTTGTATGCGCCAAACCGTTTTGTGCTCGATTGGGTAAGAGACAAGTATCTTAATAACATCAATGGTCTGCTGAACGATTTTTGCGGGTCAGATGTCCCACAGCTGCGTTTTGAAGTGGGCACAAAGCCGGTCACCCAAACCGTTCGTGAAACCGTAAATGTAGCCGCGCCCGCTCAGGCTGTTCCGGCTCCGGCGCCTCGCGTTGCACCTGCTCGTCAGGGCTGGGATAACGTCCCTGCCCCCGCAGAGCCAACCTACCGCTCTAACGTTAACGTGAAACACACGTTCGATAACTTCGTTGAAGGTAAGTCGAACCAACTGGCGCGCGCGGCAGCCCGTCAGGTTGCCGATAACCCCGGCGGTGCTTACAACCCGCTGTTCCTGTATGGCGGCACGGGTCTCGGTAAAACCCACCTGCTGCATGCGGTGGGTAACGGCATTATGGCGCGCAAGCCCAACGCGAAAGTGGTGTATATGCACTCCGAGCGCTTCGTTCAGGACATGGTAAAAGCCCTGCAAAACAATGCGATCGAAGAGTTTAAACGCTACTACCGTTCCGTTGACGCGCTGCTGATCGATGACATCCAGTTCTTTGCCAATAAAGAACGATCGCAGGAAGAATTTTTCCACACCTTCAACGCCCTGCTGGAAGGTAATCAGCAGATCATTTTGACCTCGGATCGTTATCCTAAAGAGATCAACGGCGTTGAAGATCGTCTCAAATCCCGCTTCGGCTGGGGCCTCACCGTGGCGATCGAGCCACCGGAGCTGGAAACCCGCGTCGCGATCCTGATGAAGAAAGCCGATGAGAACGACATCCGCCTGCCGGGTGAAGTGGCGTTCTTCATCGCCAAGCGCCTGCGCTCCAACGTGCGTGAGCTGGAAGGGGCGCTGAACCGCGTTATCGCCAATGCCAACTTCACCGGTCGTGCGATCACCATCGATTTTGTGCGTGAAGCGCTGCGCGATTTGTTGGCATTGCAGGAAAAACTGGTCACCATCGACAATATTCAAAAGACGGTGGCTGAGTACTACAAGATCAAAGTGGCAGATTTACTGTCTAAACGTCGTTCCCGCTCGGTGGCGCGTCCGCGTCAGATGGCGATGGCGCTGGCAAAGGAGTTAACCAACCACAGTCTGCCGGAAATCGGCGATGCGTTTGGTGGCCGTGACCATACGACCGTGCTGCACGCTTGTCGCAAGATTGAGCAGTTACGCGAAGAAAGCCACGACATAAAAGAAGATTTTTCCAATCTAATCAGAACATTATCATCGTGACGCTATGAAATTTACCGTTGAACGTGAACATTTATTAAAACCGCTGCAACAGGTGAGTGGCCCATTAGGCGGCCGCCCAACGCTGCCTATTCTCGGAAACCTGCTGCTTCAGGTCGCGGACGGTACGCTGTCGCTGACCGGTACAGATCTGGAAATGGAAATGATCGCGCGCGTTACGTTGACGCAGCCGCACGACGCGGGCGCGACCACGGTTCCGGCACGTAAATTCTTTGATATTTGCCGCGGATTGCCTGAAGGCGCTGAAATCGCCGTGCAGCTGGAGGGCGACCGCATGCTGGTGCGCTCTGGCCGCAGCCGTTTCTCGCTCTCCACGCTGCCCGCTGCGGACTTCCCGAACCTGGACGACTGGCAGAGTGAAGTTGAATTCACTCTTCCGCAGGCGACGATGAAGCGTCTGATTGAAGCCACGCAGTTCTCCATGGCGCATCAGGATGTTCGTTACTATTTAAACGGCATGCTGTTCGAAACCGAAGGTGAAGAGCTGCGTACCGTGGCCACAGACGGCCACCGTCTGGCTGTCTGTTCCATGCCGATTGGCGACTCGCTGCCGAACCATTCGGTGATCGTGCCGCGTAAAGGCGTGATTGAACTGATGCGTATGCTCGACGGCGGTGACACGCCGCTGCGGGTGCAGATTGGCAGCAATAATATCCGTGCCCACGTGGGCGATTTTGTCTTCACTTCGAAGCTGGTTGATGGCCGATTCCCGGATTATCGCCGCGTATTGCCGAAGAACCCGGACAAAACGCTGGAAGCGGGCTGCGATAGCCTCAAGCAGGCGTTTGCCCGCGCGGCCATTCTCTCGAACGAGAAATTCCGCGGCGTGCGCCTGTACGTGAGTGAAAACCAGATCAAAATCACCGCCAACAACCCGGAGCAGGAAGAGGCAGAAGAGATTCTGGACGTCACCTACGCCGGGGCTGAGATGGAAATCGGCTTCAACGTCAGCTACGTGCTGGATGTGCTCAATGCACTGAAATGCGAGAATGTGCGCATTCTGCTGACCGACTCCGTTTCGAGCGTACAGATTGAAGATGCGGCCAGCCAAAGCGCGGCTTATGTTGTCATGCCAATGAGACTGTAATGTCGCTCACCCGTCTGTTGATCCGCGACTTTCGCAATATCGAAAGCGCGGATCTCGCATTATCCCCCGGCTTTAACTTCCTGGTTGGCGCGAACGGCAGCGGCAAAACCAGCGTGCTGGAAGCCATCTATACGCTCGGCCATGGCCGGGCGTTTCGCAGTTTGCAAATTGGTCGCGTCATTCGCCACGAGCAGGAATCCTTTGTTCTGCACGGGCGTTTGCAGGGCGCAGAGCGGGAAACCGCCATCGGCCTGACCAAAGACAAGCAGGGCGATAGCAAGGTGCGCATCGACGGCACCGACGGCCATAAGGTGGCGGAGCTGGCGTTGCTGATGCCAATGCAGCTGATTACGCCCGAGGGGTTTACTTTACTCAACGGCGGCCCCAAATACAGAAGAGCGTTCCTCGACTGGGGATGCTTTCACAATGAAGCCGGTTTCTTTAACGCCTGGAGCAACCTGAAGCGTCTGCTTAAACAGCGTAACTCCGCGTTGCGCCAGGTCACGCGCTACGCCCAGCTGCGTCCGTGGGACATGGAACTCATCCCTCTTGCGGAACAGATCAGCCGCTGGCGTGCCGAATACAGCGCGGGTATCGCCGAAGATATGGCCGACACCTGCAAACAGTTTTTACCCGAGTTCTCTCTCACCTTCTCCTTCCAGCGTGGCTGGGAGAAAGAGACGGACTATGCCGAGGTGTTAGAGAGAAGCTTCGAGCGCGACCGCATGTTGACCTACACCGCGCACGGCCCGCACAAGGCGGATTTCCGCATTCGTGCCGACGGTGCGCCGGTGGAAGACACGCTGTCGCGCGGGCAGCTCAAGCTCCTGATGTGCGCGCTACGCCTGGCGCAGGGGGAGTTCCTCACCCGCGAGAGCGGACGACGCTGCCTGTATCTGATAGATGATTTTGCCTCGGAACTTGACGACGCGCGGCGCGGGCTGCTTGCCAGCCGCTTAAAAGCCACGCAGTCGCAGGTTTTCGTCAGCGCCATTAGCGCTGAACACGTTATGGACATGTCGGACGAAAATTCGAAGATGTTTACCGTGGAAAAGGGTAAAATAACGGATTAACCCAAGTTGAAATGAGCGAGAAACGTTGATGTCGAATTCTTATGACTCCTCCAGTATCAAAGTCCTGAAAGGGCTGGATGCGGTGCGTAAGCGCCCGGGTATGTATATCGGCGACACGGATGACGGCACCGGTCTGCACCACATGGTATTCGAGGTGGTAGATAACGCTATCGACGAAGCGCTCGCGGGTCACTGTAAAGACATCGTGGTCACCATCCATGCGGACAACTCCGTCTCCGTTACCGATGACGGCCGTGGCATCCCGACCGGTATTCACCCGGAAGAGGGCGTATCGGCTGCGGAAGTGATCATGACCGTACTGCACGCAGGCGGTAAGTTCGACGATAACTCCTATAAGGTTTCAGGCGGCCTGCACGGCGTAGGCGTTTCCGTAGTAAACGCCCTGTCGCAAAAGCTGGAGCTGGTTATTCAGCGCGAAGGCAAAATTCACCGTCAGATCTATCAGCACGGCGTGCCCGAAGCCCCGCTGGCCGTTACCGGTGATACCGATAAAACCGGTACCATGGTGCGTTTCTGGCCGAGCCTTGAAACCTTCACCAACGTCACTGAATTCGAGTACGACATCCTGGCGAAGCGCCTGCGTGAACTGTCGTTCCTGAACTCCGGCGTCTCTATTCGCCTGCGCGACAAACGCGACAATAAAGAAGACCACTTCCACTACGAAGGCGGTATCAAGGCGTTTGTTGAGTATCTGAACAAGAACAAAACGCCAATTCACCCAAATATCTTCTATTTCTCCACCGAAAAAGACGGTATCGGCGTGGAAGTGGCGCTGCAGTGGAACGACGGTTTCCAGGAAAACATCTACTGCTTTACCAACAACATTCCACAGCGCGACGGCGGTACTCACCTTGCGGGCTTCCGTGCGGCGATGACCCGTACCCTGAACGCCTACATGGACAAAGAAGGCTACAGCAAAAAAGCGAAAGTCAGCGCCACCGGTGATGACGCCCGTGAAGGCCTGATTGCCGTGGTCTCCGTGAAGGTGCCGGATCCGAAGTTCTCCTCACAGACCAAAGACAAGCTGGTCTCTTCCGAGGTGAAATCGGCGGTTGAGCAGCAGATGAACGAACTGCTGAGCGAATACCTGCTGGAAAACCCGAACGACGCGAAAATCGTGGTGGGCAAAATTATCGATGCGGCACGTGCTCGTGAAGCAGCGCGTAAAGCCCGTGAAATGACCCGTCGTAAAGGCGCGCTGGACCTGGCAGGCCTGCCGGGCAAGCTGGCTGACTGTCAGGAACGTGACCCGGCGCTGTCCGAACTGTACCTCGTGGAAGGGGACTCCGCGGGCGGTTCTGCGAAGCAGGGCCGTAACCGTAAGAACCAGGCGATCCTGCCGCTGAAGGGTAAAATCCTCAACGTTGAGAAAGCGCGCTTCGACAAGATGCTCTCTTCTCAGGAAGTGGCGACGCTCATCACCGCGCTCGGCTGCGGCATTGGCCGCGACGAGTACAACCCGGACAAGCTGCGCTATCACAGCATCATCATCATGACCGATGCGGACGTCGACGGCTCGCACATCCGTACGCTGCTGTTGACCTTCTTCTATCGTCAGATGCCTGAAATCGTTGAGCGTGGCCACGTCTACATTGCGCAGCCGCCGCTGTACAAAGTGAAGAAAGGTAAGCAGGAACAGTACATTAAAGATGACGACGCGATGGATCAGTACCAAATCGCGATCGCCCTTGATGGCGCGACCCTGCACGCGAACTCCAGCGCGCCGGCACTGGCAGGCGAGCCGCTGGAGCGTCTGGTCTCCGAGTTCAACGCCACGCAGAAAATGATTGGCCGTATGGAACGCCGCTATCCAAAAGCGCTGCTGAAGGAGCTGGTCTATCAGCCAACCCTGACCGAAGCCGATCTGAGCAACGAGCAGGCCGTGACCCGCTGGGTGAATACCCTGGTGAGCGAGCTGAACGAGAAAGAGCAGCACGGCAGCCAGTGGAAGTTCGACGTTCAGCAGAATGCGGCACAGCAGTTTGAGCCGATTGTTCGCGTGCGTACTCACGGCGTCGACACCGACTACCCGCTGGAGCACGAATTCGTGACCGGCCCGGAATACCGCCGTATCTGCACCCTCGGCGAGAAGCTGCGCGGCCTGATCGAAGACGATGCCTTCATCGAACGTGGCGAGCGTCGTCAGCCGGTAGCAAGCTTCGAGCAGGCGCTGGACTGGCTGGTGAAAGAATCCCGTCGCGGTCTGTCTATCCAGCGTTATAAAGGTCTGGGCGAAATGAACCCGGATCAGCTGTGGGAAACCACCATGGATCCGGAAAGCCGTCGCATGCTGCGCGTCACCGTTAAAGACGCGATTGCAGCGGATCAGCTGTTCACCACCCTGATGGGCGATGCGGTAGAACCACGTCGTGCGTTCATTGAAGAGAACGCACTGAAAGCGGCGAATATCGATATTTAACAGTCGCTATCCCGCATGAAAACTGGCCGCGCTTTTAGCGCGGCTTTTTTATGGGCGCAGGAATGTCCAGCGACATCGCCGCCGGTAAACGGCTCGCCAGCGCATCTATGGCCATTCTTACCCTCAGGGGCAGGTACGGCGTCTGTTGCCAGACGGCATGGACGTCAAAATGGACATCCGGCGCCTGCTTAAAGAGCGGGACAAGCTTTCCCTGATGAATTTCTTTGATGGCCATCCAGCAGGGGAGCCAGGCAATGCCGTGCCCGGTCACCGCCGCGTCGCAGATGGCCTGCAAATCATCCATATTGAGTGATGACCGCGGCGTAAACGTGCGCGGCGTTCCGTCGCTGTCCATAAGCTGCCAGGATAGCACGCGGCCTGCGCGCAGATAGTTAATGGCCGCGTGCCGGGATAAATCATCCACAGCGTCTGGATGACCTCTTTTTTGCAGATAGTCGGGCGAGGCGCACAGGACCATGCGGTGTTCTCCCAGCTTTCTGGCCACCAGCACGCTGCTGTCCTGCAGCGTGCCGTTACGTACCGCCATATCGAAGCCTTCCTCGACCAGATCCACCACGCGGTCGCTGAACGACATTTCAAGCTCAAGCCCAGGGTGTTCCTGCGCCAGTTCAATCAGCAGCGGCGCGACGCACTGGCGTCCAAACAGCACCGGCATGGCAACACGAAGCCGACCGTTGATCTGATGTTTCCCCGTTTCCAGCAGGGATTCCGCGCTCCTCATCTCCTCCAGCGCGCGCAGGCAGCGCTCGTAGAACAGGGCGCCGTTATCGGTGAGCCGCTGGCTGCGGGTGGTGCGCTGAAACAGCCGCACTCCCAGACGTTCCTCAAGTCGAGCAATGCTTTTACCCACCGCAGAGCGCGACAGGTGCAGGCGAACTGCGGCCTGCGCAAAGCTTCCTGCCTCCACGGCAGCGACAAAAACAGGAATATCTTTCAGCGTATCGGTCACGGTTTGTATCCATTCAGGCGTCAATGAAGAGAAAACTTATCGCCACTGGTGACGAGGAGTCAACGGTAGACTGTCATTACTGAAGCTTATCTGATGGCAGGAGGAAAAAATGACAGAGACAATGCAGCGCTGGTCAATGAACGCCCTCGGGCGCGAAAATCTCAAACTCATTCATGAATCGGTTCCACAGCCAGGCCCCGGTGAGGTTCGCGTACGGGTAAATGCCGTTGCGCTCAACTATCGCGATAAAATGGTCATCGAAGGCACGATGCCGATTCCGCTTTCCTTCCCGTTCACCCCGGCGTCTGACATGGCGGGCGTGGTGGACAGCGTAGGTGAAGGTGTCACGCGTTTCAAACCCGGCGCTCGCGTCATTTCAACCTTCTTCCCGGAGTGGATCGACGGCAAGCCGCAGGCAGACGCGCGTGATTTGCCCTACAAAACGTCCGGCGGCTATTTCCAGGGAATGCTGGCCGAATATGTGGTTGTAAATGAAAACGCGCTGGTAGCCTCTCCGGAAACTCTGAATGACGCAGAGGCCAGCACGTTACCCTGTGCAGGGCTTACCGCCTGGTTCGCGCTGGTGGAGCGGGGTCAGCTCCGCGCCGGGCAATCGGTGCTGGTACAGGGGACGGGCGGCGTGGCGATTTTCGCCCTGCAAATTGCAAAAGCGCACGGCGCAGAGGTTATTGTCACGTCCGGGAGCGATGAAAAGCTGGCGCTCGCCAAAAAACTGGGCGCCAGTCAGGGCGTCAACCGCCTGAAAAGTGACTGGGCTGAAGAAGCATTGGCGCTGACTCAGGATCGCGGCATCGACCATATTATCGAAACCGTAGGTGGGGAAAACCTGAAGCATTCCCTGCGTGCCGTTGCCGTTCATGGGCGTATCTCCGTCATTGGCGTGCTGGCCGGGACTGACATTTCGCTGCCTGCTGGTGAGCTGCTGCTGAAATCCCCCGTCATTCAGGGGATTGGCGTGGGACACCGCCGGGCGCTGGAGGATTTCGTCCGTGCTGTTGACGTCACGGGACTGAAGCCGGTGATTGAGCATCGCTACCGTTTTAACGAGCTTGAACAGGCCCTTGAACATCTGGATCGCGGCGCATTCGGTAAAATCGTTCTCACCCGCGAGTAAGTCGTCGTTCCCCGGGATAAGCGTAAAAGGGGGGGTTCTGTTGCGCAATGTAGCTCTATTTTTGTTTGCTTAATCGCGTTAGCATGAGGTAGCACTCATTTATCCCGGGGAACTCATGGCTATCAAACTCATTGCAATCGATATGGACGGCACGCTGCTGCTGCCAGACCACACTATCTCTCCTGCCGTTAAAAACGCGATCGCCGCCGCACGAGCGAAGGGCGTGAATGTGGTTCTGACCACGGGGCGTCCGTATGCGGGCGTACACAGCTACCTGAAAGAGCTGCACATGAATCAGCCGGGCGATTACTGCATCACCTATAACGGCGCGCTGGTGCAGAAAGCCGCAGACGGCAGCACGGTTGCGCAAACTGCGCTGAGCTATGATGACTACCTGTTCCTCGAAAAACTGTCTCGTGAAGTGGGCTCCCACTTCCACGCGCTCGATCGCAATACGCTCTACACCGCCAACCGCGATATCAGCTACTACACGGTGCATGAATCCTACGTCGCGACCATTCCGCTGGTGTTCTGTGAAGCCGAGAAAATGGACCCGGCGACGCAGTTCCTGAAGGTGATGATGATCGACGAGCCGGAGATCCTGGATAAAGCCATCGCGCGCATTCCGGCGGAGGTAAAAGAGAAGTACACCGTGCTGAAAAGTGCGCCGTACTTCCTCGAAATCCTCGATAAACGCGTCAATAAGGGCACCGGCGTGAAATCACTTGCTGATGCGTTAGGGATTAAGCAGGAAGAAATCATGGCGCTCGGCGACCAGGAAAACGACATCGCGATGATTGAATTCGCGGGCGTTGGCGTGGCAATGGATAACGCCATTCCTTCGGTGAAAGAGGTGGCTGATTTCGTCACCAAATCCAACCTGGAAGACGGCGTTGCCTACGCGATCGAGAAGTTTGTGCTGCAGTAACGCTTATTTTCAATCATCAGCCCTGGTTATCAACCGGGGCTTTTTTTTGCCCTGTATTTATCGAATTGTTCTTTTTGTGATCTTGATTGTAGTACAACATTAACTGATTGTACTACATTGTCACCACGGCAAAGACGAATGACCTCACGTTTGTACTGCAAAAGTGAGGCGAAATTCAGCGGTCGCGGTAAAGTAGTGATGGACATACAGAGCACAAGGACTCTCCATGACTCTCAATAAAACCGATCGCATCGTTATTACGCTGGGCACCCAGATTGTAGGCGGTAAATACGTTCCCGGTTCGCCGCTCCCCGCAGAGGCTGAACTGTGCGAGGAGTTTGAAACCTCGCGCAACATCATCCGGGAAGTGTTCCGCTCGCTGATGGCGAAGCGGCTGATTGAAATGAAGCGCTATCGCGGCGCGTTTGTTGCTCCGCGCAACCAGTGGAACTACCTCGATACCGACGTGCTGCAGTGGGTGCTGGAAAACGACTACGACCCACGGCTTATCGGCGCGATGAGTGAAGTTCGAAACCTGGTGGAGCCGGCAATTGCGCGCTGGGCGGCGGAACGCGCGACCTCCGGTGATTTGGCCCAGATTGAATCGGCTTTAAACGACATGATCGCCAATAACCAGAACCGGGAGGCGTTCAACGAGGCGGACATTCGCTACCACGAAGCGGTGCTGCAGTCGGTGCATAACCCGGTTTTACAGCAGCTTAGCGTGGCGATCAGCTCGCTACAGCGAGCGGTATTTGAACGTACCTGGATGGGTGATGAGGCCAACATGCCAAAAACGCTCCAGGAACATAAAGCGCTGTTCGATGCGATACGGCATCAGGACGGCGATGCGGCAGAGCAGGCGGCACTTACCATGATTGCCAGCTCGACACGAAGGCTGAAGGAAATCACATGACATCTCGCTACATCGCAATTGACTGGGGATCGACCAATCTGCGCGCCTGGCTTTATCAGGGCGAGCAGTGCCTGGAGAGCAGGCAATCAGAAGCAGGCGTGACGCGCCTGAACGGTAAATCCCCCGAGGCGGTGTTAGCAGAGGTCACACAAAACTGGCGAGACAGCGCCACGCCGGTGGTAATGGCGGGAATGGTGGGCAGTAACGTAGGCTGGAAAATTGCACCTTATCTGCCGGTTCCCGTCCATTTCTCCGCTATTGGCGAGCAGATAACGTCCGTTGGCGACAATATCTGGATTATTCCCGGTTTGAGCGTCTCTCGCGACGATAACCACAACGTGATGCGCGGCGAAGAGACGCAGCTGCTTGGCGCGCGCGCTCTCTCTCCTTCTTCTGTCTACGTCATGCCCGGCACGCACTGTAAGTGGGTCCAGGCTGACGCTGAGCAAATCCACGATTTTCGCACCGTAATGACCGGCGAGCTGCACCATTTGCTGCTCAACCATTCGCTGGTCGGGGCCGGTTTACCTGAGCAGGAATCCTCGTCAGAGGCGTTTGCCGCCGGGCTTGAACGTGGGATCGCCTCCCCTGATGTGTTGCCGCAGCTTTTTGAGGTTCGCGCCTCGCACGTGCTGGGACTTCTCCCGCGCGAGCAGGTCAGCGAGTTTCTCTCCGGCCTGCTGATTGGCGCAGAGGTCGCCAGCATGCGTGAGTTCATCGCGCACGAGCAGGCCATTACGATTGTCGCAGGCGCATCGCTAACGTCGCGCTACGAACAGGCATTTCGCGCCGTTGGGCGTGATGTTTCGACGGTATCCGGCGACACGGCATTTCAGGCAGGAATAAGGAGCATCGCTCATGCAGTGGCAAACTGATCTTCCCCTTATCGCGATTTTGCGAGGCATCACGCCCGATGAGGCGTTAGACCACGTCGGCGCGGTTATCGACGCCGGATTCGACGCGGTAGAAATCCCGCTCAACTCGCCCGACTGGGAAAAAAGCATTCCGGCCGTGGTGGAGGTTTTCGGCGATAAGGCGCTGATTGGCGCAGGCACCGTGTTACAGCCTGAGCAGGTCGATCGGCTGGCAAAGATGGGCTGCAGGCTTATCGTCACGCCCAATATTCAGCCTGAGGTGATCCGCCGCGCGGTGGGTTACGGCATGACGGTCTGCCCGGGCTGCGCCACCGCCACGGAAGCCTTTACTGCCCTTGATGCGGGCGCGCAGTCGCTCAAAATTTTCCCGTCATCGGCTTTTGGACCGGACTACATCAAGGCGTTGAAAGCGGTATTGCCCGCCAGCGTACCGGTCTTTGCCGTGGGCGGCGTAACGCCAGAAAACCTGGGCCAGTGGATGAGCGCTGGCTGTGTGGGCGCAGGGTTGGGTAGCGATCTTTATCGTGCCGGCCAGTCCGTGGAACGTACCGCACAGCAGGCGGCAGCATTTGTGAAAGCGTATCGAGAGGCAGTGAAATGAAAATAACCAAACTCACCACGTACCGTTTACCCCCGCGCTGGATGTTCCTGAAAATCGAAACCGATGAAGGGGTTATAGGCTGGGGCGAACCGGTGATTGAAGGGCGCGCGCGCACCGTTGAAGCGGCAGTACACGAGCTGGGCGAATACCTGATTGGTCAGGATCCGGCGCGCATTAACGACCTGTGGCAGGTGATGTACCGCGCGGGCTTCTACCGCGGTGGTCCGATCCTGATGAGCGCCATCGCCGGTATCGACCAGGCGCTGTGGGATATCAAAGGTAAAGTGCTTAACGCACCGGTCTGGCAGCTTATGGGCGGCCTGGTGCGCGACAAAATCAAAGCCTACAGCTGGGTAGGCGGCGACCGTCCTGCGGAAGTGATCGACGGCATCACGCAGTTGCGCAATATCGGCTTTGACACCTTCAAGCTCAACGGCTGCGTAGAGATGGGTGTTATCGACAATTCGCGTGCGGTAGACCGGGCGGTCAATACCGTGGCGCAAATTCGTGAAGCCTTCGGCAACGAGATTGAGTTTGGCCTGGATTTCCACGGCCGCGTCAGCGCGCCGATGGCCAAAGTGCTGATTAAAGAGCTGGAGCCGTATCGCCCGCTGTTTATCGAAGAGCCGGTGCTGGCCGAGCAGGCGGAGTACTATCCTAAGCTGGCTGAACAGACCCACATTCCTATCGCGGCGGGTGAACGTATGTTCTCGCGCTTCGAGTTTAAACGCGTACTTGAAGCGGGCGGCATAGCGATCCTACAGCCGGACCTTTCTCATGCGGGCGGCATCACCGAATGCTACAAAATTGCCGGGATGGCAGAAGCTTACGATGTGGCGCTGGCGCCGCACTGCCCGCTCGGCCCAATCGCGCTGGCAGCCTGCCTGCACGTCGACTTCGTCTCCCGCAATGCGGTGTTCCAGGAACAGAGCATGGGGATTCACTATAACAAGGGCGCGGAACTGCTCGATTTTGTGAAAAATAAAGAAGACTTCTGCATGGAAGGCGGTTTCTTTAAACCGCTTACGAAGCCGGGCCTTGGCGTGGAAATTGACGAAGCTAAAGTCATTGAGCTGAGTAAGAATGCGCCGGACTGGCGAAACCCGCTGTGGCGTCATGAGGACGGCAGCGTAGCGGAATGGTAATCGCCATCCCCTAGACCCGGTAAGCCTCCGGGCAAAAATCATACATACAAAAATATAACCCTCTGTAAATTACAGGGCATGGTGAGCGGCTTCGCTATGCCCAAAATCTGGAGACAGATTGCGATGGATATTCCAGTTACCGCTACAAAAATCGGGCGTCGCCGCTACCTGACGCTGATGATGATCTTTATTACCGTGGTCATTTGCTATGTCGACCGCGCCAACCTTGCCGTGGCATCGGCCCATATTCAGGAAGAGTTTGGCATCACCAAAGCGGAAATGGGCTACGTCTTCTCGGCGTTTGCCTGGTTGTATACCTTATGCCAGATCCCCGGCGGCTGGTTTCTTGACCGCGTGGGTTCACGCCTGACCTATTTTATCGCCATATTAGGCTGGTCCGTGGCGACCCTATTCCAGGGCTTCGCCACCGGGCTGATTTCGCTGATTGGCCTGCGTGCCATCACCGGGGTTTTCGAAGCGCCCGCGTTTCCTACCAACAACCGTATGGTGACCAGCTGGTTCCCGGAACACGAGCGCGCGTCCGCCGTTGGTTTTTACACCTCTGGCCAGTTTGTCGGCCTGGCGTTCCTGACGCCGCTGCTGATCTGGATCCAGGAGCTGCTGAGCTGGCACTGGGTGTTCATCGTCACCGGCGGGATTGGCATTATCTGGTCGCTAATCTGGTTCAAGGTCTACCAGCCGCCGCGTCTGACCAAAAGTATCACCAGGGCCGAGCTGGACTACATCCGCGACGGTGGCGGTCTGGTGGATGGTGATGCGCCGGTGAAAAAAGAGGTGCGCCAGCCGCTGACCAAAGCGGACTGGAAGCTGGTCTTCCACCGTAAGCTGGTGGGCGTTTATCTGGGTCAGTTCGCGGTTACTTCTACGCTGTGGTTCTTCCTCACCTGGTTCCCGAACTACCTGACCCAGGAAAAGGGGATCGCGGCGCTAAAGGCGGGCTTTATGACCACCGTGCCGTTCCTCGCCGCATTTTTCGGCGTGCTGCTCTCCGGCTGGCTGGCCGATAAGCTGGTGAAAAAAGGGTACTCGCTGGGCGTGGCGCGTAAAACGCCGATTATCTGCGGCTTGCTGATCTCAACCTGCATCATGGGTGCCAACTACACCAACGATCCGGTGTGGATTATGGCCCTGATGGCGGTGGCGTTCTTTGGTAACGGTTTCGCCTCTATCACCTGGTCGCTGGTGTCGTCCCTTGCGCCGATGCGGCTGATTGGCCTGACCGGCGGTGTGTTCAACTTTGTCGGCGGACTGGGCGGGATCACCGTACCGCTGGTCATCGGCTACCTGGCGCAGGACTACGGCTTCGGCCCGGCGCTGGTCTACATCTCTGCCGTGGCGCTGATCGGGGCACTCTCCTACATCCTGCTGGTGGGCGATGTGAAACGAGTAGGCTAATCCCTGCGGATGTTTTACCCTGATGCACTCACCGTGCATCAGGGTATCCTCATGAAACAAATTACCTTCGCCTCCCGCAACCACCAGCTGACCAACATCAATACCTGGACGCCGGACAGCCAGTGGCTGGTCTACGACGTGCGCCCGTCAGGCGCGTCATTTACCGGCGAAACCATTGAGCAGGTCAACGTCGCTACGGGTGAGGTGGAGGTGGTTTATCGCGCTACTGACGGCGCGCATGTTGGCGTGGTGACCGTTCATCCGGCACAGGACAAATACGTCTTTATCCACGGTCCGAAAAACCCGGATGCTGACTGGCACTACGATTTTCATCATCGTCAGGGTGTGATTGTGCATCACGGTCAGGTGAGCAACCTGGACGCAATGGATATCACCGCGCCTTATACCGCAGGCGCGCTGCGCGGCGGCAGCCACGTGCACGTCTTTAGCCCGAACGGGCAGTTCGTCAGCTTTACCTATAACGACCATGTTTTACATGAGCGGGATCCGAAGCTCGATTTACGCAACGTCGGCGTGGCGGCACCGTTTGGCCCGGTGAACCCGCAGGGGAATCATCCACGTGAATATTCAGGCACGTTCTGGAGCGTGCTGGTCAGCCGCACAACGCCCAACCCGCAGCCGGGCAGCGATGAAATCAACCGCGCCTACGAAGAGGGCTGGGTGGGCAACAACAGGCTGGCATTTATCGGCGATACCCTCTCCGCGCAGGGCGAAAAAGTGCCTGAACTGTTTATTGTTAACCTGCCAGAAGACGAGCAGGGCTGGAAACGAGCGGACGATGCGCCGCTGCAGGGCACCCCAGACACCCTGCCAGCGCCGCCTGCCGGGGTGAAGCAGCGTCGTCTGACCTTTACCCACCAGAGGGCTTACCCGGGTCTGGTGAACGTGCCGCGTCACTGGGTGCGCAGTAACCCCCAGGGGACGCAAATCGCGTTTCTGATGCGGGATGATAATGGCATTGTGCAGCTGTGGCTGATCTCTCCTGAGGGCGGCGAACCGCGCCAGCTGACGCGCACCGGGAGCGGTATTCAGTCTGCGTTTAACTGGCACCCTTCCGGGAACATGCTGGGATTTGTGCTTGAAAACCGAATCGCCTGCTGTGACGCGAAGACTGGAGAAGTGACGTTTTTGACGTCCGATCACGGCAATCCGCCGTCTGCTGATGCGGTCGTGTTTTCCCCGGACGGGCGCTTTATTGCGTGGATGCAAGAGACGGGCGGTTTCCGTCAGCTTTGGGTAACGGAAACCGCGAAGGACTAGCGCGGCGGCATCTCGGCGGGCGGGATAACGGCGTTTGTCGCCAGATTTTCCTGCTCGCTTTTCTCTACCCGTGAGCGCACGGAATCGTCCTTACGGAATACATCCCACGGCAGCAGAAGCGTATCCGCCACTGCTGTAAAGGGCATATCCAGGATAACCAGGGATTTGGTGCCCCAGTTCGTATCGTCATCGGAGATCATCGCCGCGCTGGCGCGCGTCCCCGGATATGTTCCTTCTTTACCGCCGGTGTGAGACATCACGCTCGAACACCCGCAAAGTAAAACCACCCCGCTGAACGTCGTCAGCTTTATCAGAACATTTTTCATCATCACTCAGTCATCGTTAATGGCACTGCATAGACCTGCAACTCAGGGTTATAGCGAGCCTTATCCGAAATGAATAGCCCGATAACCCCGCACTGTGGCAGCCATCGCAATTTAACCCTTTGTGCTGTTGTCCCAGAGTCTATGCGACAACCAGCAAAGTGCAAAAAAATCTCGCCTAAATAGTCTTGAAAAGCTCGGTTCCAGACCCATTTTAAGAATGTGACCCGATAACGAACACGCCTGATGGGTGCTCGGGGGCGCAAAGGCCTGTCCATGGTGGAAGGCTACAATTTCTCGCTGATTTCAGGAGTATTATCTATGCGTAACTTCGATCTTTCTCCGCTATACCGTTCTGCAATTGGTTTTGACCGCCTGTTTAACCATTTAGAAAATAACCAAAGCCAGAGCAACGGCTACCCTCCATACAATGTTGAGCTGGTTGACGAAAACCACTACCGCATCGCCATTGCCGTCGCCGGTTTTGCAGAAAACGAGCTGGAAATCACCGCGCAGGACAACCTGCTGGTGGTGAAAGGTTCCCATACGGCCGAGCAGAAAGAACGTACCTACCTTTACCAGGGCATCGCCGAGCGCAACTTTGAACGCAAGTTCCAGTTAGCCGAGAACATTCACGTTAAAGGCGCGAACCTGGTTAACGGCCTGCTGTTTATCGAACTGGAACGCGTGATTCCGGAAGAGAAAAAACCGCGCCGTATCGAAATTAACTAATTACGCGGGTCGCGCGAGCGGCCCACCCGGACTTGCTTGCCGTAACGGGAGCATATGCGAATCCATCAGGATTTGCAGGAACAACTGTGCACAAAATTAAACTGTGCCGAACTCGCTTCTCAGAAGGAGATTTAGTATGCGTAACTACGATTTATCCCCCCTGCTGCGTCAGTGGATTGGTTTTGACAAACTGGCTAATGCCCTGCAAAGCACCACCGAGCAACAGACATTTCCGCCGTACAACATTGAAAAAAGCGACGATAACCACTATCGCATCACCCTTGCGCTGGCCGGGTTCCGCCAGGAAGATCTGGATATCCAGCTCGAAGGCGCGCGCCTGACCGTGAAGGGTACGCCGGAAAAACAAGAGACCGAAACCCGGTGGCTGCATCAGGGTCTGGTTAATCAGCCGTTTAGCCTGAGCTTTACCCTGGCAGACCATATGGAAGTGTCCGGTGCGACGTTTACCAACGGGCTGCTGCATATCGACCTTATCCGTAACGTGCCGGAAGCCATCGCGCCGCAGCGTATCGCCATTAGCGAGCGGCCGGCGTTGAACAGCTAATCCGCTTTACTCACAGACTGCACAAAGCCCTGCTCCGGCAGGGCTTTTTTGTGCGCCATCGCCCATACAACCGCATCCGGCTCTGAGAAAATCCTTGTTATAACTAAGGTTATGCCAAGGATGTGGATCATGAGTGATATCGCGTTAACCGTAAGCGTGTTGGCCCTGGCCGCGGTTGTAGGGCTATGGATTGGCAATATCAAAATCCGTGGCGTCGGGTTTGGAATTGGCGGGGTGCTGTTTGGCGGCATTTTTGTCGGGCATTTTGCTGACAAGCTCGGGCTGGTTCTCAGCGCCGATATGCTCCACTTTATTCAGGAGTTCGGCCTGATCCTCTTCGTCTACACCATCGGGATTCAGGTAGGGCCGGGCTTTTTCGCTTCCCTGCGCGTCTCCGGGCTACGGCTCAATCTGTTTGCCCTCGGCATTGTGGTGATGGGCGGGCTGGTCACCGCGATCCTGCACAAAATCTTTGCTATCCCGCTGCCCGTGGTGCTGGGCATTTTCTCTGGGGCGGTCACCAACACGCCGGCGCTCGGAGCCGGGCAGCAAATCCTGCGCGATTTGGGCATTGAACCCGGCATTGTCGACCAGATGGGGATGAGCTACGCCATGGCCTATCCGTTTGGGATTTGCGGCATTCTGCTCTCCATGTGGCTGGTCCGCGTCCTGTTTCGCGTTAACGTCGACAAAGAGGCGAAGGATCACGAAACCACGCTCACCAATGGCCATATGCCGATCAAAACCATCAACATTCGCGTCGATAACCCCAACCTGAACAATATGGCGATTCAGGACGTACCGATTCTGAACAGCGCCAATATTATCTGCTCCCGCCTTAAGCGCGACGACGTGCTGATGGTGCCTGCGCCCGGCACGATGATCCAGCAGGGTGACCTGCTGCACCTGGTCGGCCAGCCGGGGGATTTAAACAACGCGCGGCTGGTGATTGGTCAGGAAGTGGATACCTCGCTTTCAACCCGCGGCACCGATATGCGCGTGGAGCGTGTTGTGGTGACCAACGAACACGTTCTGGGCAAGAAAATACGCGATCTGCAGGTAAAAGAGCGCTACGACGTGGTCATCTCCCGCCTCAACCGTGCGGGCGTCGAACTGGTTGCCAGCCCGGAGGCCAGCCTGCAGTTCGGGGATATCCTCAACCTGGTCGGACGCCCGTCGTCCATCGATGCCGTGGCGGATATGGTAGGCAACGCCCAGCAAAAACTGCAGCAGGTGCAGATGCTGCCGGTGTTTATCGGCATCGGGCTTGGCATGCTGCTCGGCTCTATTCCGCTGTACGTGCCGGGCTTCCCGGTGGCGCTCAAGCTCGGCCTGGCGGGCGGGCCGCTGATTATGGCGCTGATCCTCGGGCGTATCGGCTGTATCGGGAAGCTCTACTGGTTTATGCCGCCGAGCGCTAACCTGGCGCTGCGCGAGCTGGGCATCGTGCTGTTCCTGGCGGTTGTCGGGCTGAAGTCCGGCGGGGATTTTATCGATACCCTGGTCAAGGGCGAAGGGATGAGCTGGGTCGGCTACGGCATCTTTATCACGGCGATCCCGCTGCTGACGGTGGCAATCCTGGCGCGGATGTTCGCCAAAATGAACTACCTGACGCTGTGCGGCATGCTGGCGGGCTCCATGACCGACCCGCCAGCGCTCGCTTTTGCCAACAACCTGCACGCCACCAGCGGCGCGGCCGCGCTCTCCTATGCCACCGTCTACCCGCTGGTGATGTTCCTGCGCATCATCACCCCGCAGCTACTGGCGGTGCTGTTCTGGGGGATGGGCTAACAGCTCTTCCGGGTGGATGCGCCGCAGATGGTAGTCCACCTGGTAATCGCTGGTATTTCGGAACATCACGGAATAATTGAGGAACTCGCCGCTGTCGCTGTAGGAGAGAGAGGTAATTCGCAGCAGTGGCGTCTGTTCCGGCAGATTCAGATAACCAGCCAGCTGTTTATCTGCCAATACCGGCGTCAGGCTCTCGTAGTTGCCGCTGATGGTGATCCCGCACTCCTTCTCAATGTAATCAAACTTAGACCCCTCAAGATGCGCCAGCGACAGGTTGCGGAACAGCTTCACCGGCATAAAGCTGTCTTCCAGCATCAGCGGCTTTCCGTCCACGTAGCGCACCCGCCGTGAAAAGTAGATCCGCTCATCCACCTGGATCCGCAGTTGGCTGGCGATGGCGGGCGGGGCGGGCATCACTTCGAACTGCAGCACCTTGCTCTGCACCTCTTTTCCCTGCTGACGCAGCACCTCCACCAGCCCGGTCAGGTTAGTGGTTTCGTGGTGAACGTCTTTGCGCGAGACAAACGTTCCGCTGCCGTGCCGGCGCTCAACCAGCCCCCAGCTCACCAGCAGATCCAGCGCCTTGCGGATGGTCATGCGCGCCACGCCAAACTCCTGCGCCAGCGCTTTTTCACCAGGCAGCGGGCTGCCGATGTTGTAGTCCGATGAATTCAGCCGCAGCCGCAACCTGTCAGCAATTGATTTGTAGATCACCAGTAGACCTCTCTGCCCTTATCAGGGCGTGGAATGCGTCCTGACATGTCCATATTTACCGCAAGAAGTAGACCTGACTGGTCAAAATAAAACCATGAATGCGATCACGAATCGCAGCGGCGCGCCATGTTCGTACATCAGTAAGTTCTTATGCTCACCTCAGGCCAGCACAAAACCATAAAGGCCTCTACCCCTACAGGTTGTTACGTGAGGATTTAAAAATGCTCAGTCAAATACAACGTTTTGGCGGTGCCATGTTTACCCCGGTGTTGCTGTTTCCGTTTGCCGGGATCGTGGTGGGAATCGCCATCATGCTTCGCAACCCGCTGTTTGTCGGCGAAGCCTTAACCGCCCCCGATCATCTTTTCGCGCAGATCGTTCACATCATTGAAGAGGGCGGCTGGGCGGTGTTTCGCAATATGCCGCTGATTTTTGCCGTCGGCTTACCGATTGGCCTGGCGAAGCAGGCCCAGGGCCGCGCCTGTCTGGCCGTGCTGATTAGCTTCCTGACCTGGAACTACTTCATTAACGCGATGGGGATGACCTGGGGCCACTTCTTTGGCGTCGACTTCTCCGCCGAACCAACGGCGGGAAGCGGGCTGGCGATGATTGCCGGGATCAAAACACTCGATACCAGCATCATCGGTGCCATCGTGATCTCAGGCATCGTCACCGCCATCCACAACCGCTATTTCGACAAGCCGCTGCCGGTCTTTCTGGGGATTTTCCAGGGCAGCTCGTTTGTCGTTATCCTCGCGTTCTTCGTGATGATCCCCTGTGCCTGGCTGACGCTGCTAGGCTGGCCGAAAGTGCAGATGGGCATCGAATCCCTGCAGGCGTTCCTGCGCTCTGCCGGTGCGCTGGGCGTGTGGGTGTATACCTTCCTGGAACGCATTCTGATCCCAACTGGCCTGCATCACTTTGTCTACGGTCCGTTCATCTTCGGCCCGGCGGCGGTGGAGGGCGGTATTCAGGTCTACTGGGCGCAGCATCTGCAGGAATTCAGCCAGAGCACCCTGCCGCTGAAGACCCTCTTCCCGGAAGGTGGCTTCGCGCTGCACGGCAACTCAAAAGTGTTTGGCTCGGTCGGGATTGCCTTCGCTATCTGGTACACCGCGTCGCCAGAAAATCGCGTCAAGGTGGCGGGCCTGCTGGTTCCGGCCACGCTCACCGCCGTGCTGGTGGGCATTACCGAACCGCTTGAGTTCACCTTCCTGTTTATCTCGCCGCTGCTGTTCGCCGTGCACGCCGTGCTGGCGGCCACCATGGCGACGGTGATGTACGCCTTCGGCGTCGTGGGGAACATGGGCGGCGGCCTGCTGGACCAGTTCCTGCCACAAAACTGGATCCCGATGTTCCATAACCACGCCTCGACGGTGTTCACCCAGATCGGCATTGGCGTCTGCTTCACCGGCATCTACTTCGTGATCTTCAAAACGCTGATTGAGCGTCTGAACCTGAAAACGCCGGGCCGGGAAGAGAGCGAAATCAAACTCTACAGCAAGGCCGACTATAAGGCGGCGCGCGGGCAAACCACCGCCCCGGCGGCGGCCAGCCAGCAGGTTGGGCAAGCCGCCGGATTCCTGCAGGCGCTCGGCGGCGCGGCCAACATCGAAAGCATCAACAACTGCGCCACCCGCCTGCGTATCGCGCTGGTGGATATGGCGAAAACCCAAAGCGACGACGTCTTCAAAGCCCTGGGCGCACACGGCGTAGTGCGACGCGGCAACGGCATTCAGGTGATTGTCGGCCTGCACGTTCCTCAGGTGCGCGACCAGCTGGAATCGCTGATGAAAACCCCTTTAACAAATGAACAAACCACCCTGACAGAGGCTATATCATGAAAAAATTCTCAGTTGTCATTGCAGGCGGCGGCAGCACCTTTACGCCTGGTATCGTCCTGATGCTGTTAGCCAACCGTGACCGTTTCCCGCTGCGCGCCCTGAAGTTCTATGACAACGACGGCGCGCGTCAGGAGACCATCGCCGAAGCGTGCAGAATCATCCTTAAGGAGCAGGCCCCGGAGATTGAATTCAACTACACCACCGATCCAAAAGCGGCGTTTACCGATGTCGATTTCGTGATGGCGCACATCCGCGTGGGCAAATACCCGATGCGCGAAAAAGATGAAAAAATCCCGCTGCGCCACGGCGTGCTGGGCCAGGAAACCTGCGGACCGGGCGGTATCTCTTACGGCATGCGCTCTATCGGCGGCGTGCTGGAGCTGGTGGATTATATGGAGCAGTACTCCCCGAACGCGTGGATGCTGAACTACTCCAACCCGGCGGCGATTGTCGCAGAAGCCACGCGCCGCCTGCGTCCGAACGCTAAAATACTCAACATCTGCGATATGCCGATCGGCATTGAAGGGCGCATGGCGCAGATTGTCGGCCTGAAAGACCGCAAAGAGATGCGCGTGCGCTACTACGGCCTGAACCACTTCGGCTGGTGGACGTCGATTGAAGACCTGAACGGCAACGATCTGATGCCGAAGCTGCGCGAATACGTGGCGAAAAACGGCTATGTTCCGCCTTCGGAAGATGCGCATACCGAAGCGAGCTGGAACGATACCTTTGCCAAAGCTAAAGACGTGCAGGCGCTGGATCCGGGCACCATGCCGAACACCTACCTGAAGTATTACCTGTTCCCGGACTACGTGGTCGCGCATTCCAACCCGGAACGGACCCGCGCCAATGAAGTTATGGATCACCGTGAGAAGCATGTGTTCAGTTCCTGTCGGGCGATTATCGAAGCCGGCAACTCCGCCGCCGGTGAGCTGGAAATCGACGAACATGCGTCGTACATCGTCGATCTGGCGACTGCGATTGCCTTTAACACCCAGGAGCGGATGCTGCTGATAGTGCCAAACAACGGTGCCATCCATAACTTTGACGCCGACGCGATGGTGGAGATCCCGTGCCTGGTGGGCCATAACGGACCGGAGCCGCTTACGGTGGGCGATATTCCGCACTTCCAGAAAGGGCTGATGAGCCAGCAGGTGGCGGTGGAAAAACTGGTGGTGGATGCCTGGGAGCAGCGCTCGTACCAGAAGCTCTGGCAGGCCATTACCCTGTCGAAAACCGTGCCGAGCGCCTCCGTCGCGAAAGCGATTCTGGATGACCTGATCGAGGCCAACAAAGAGTACTGGCCAGAGCTGCATTAATCGTCCTGACCGGCATCGCCCGATGCCGGTCTCCTTGTCCTTGTCGATTTACGCTATGCTGAAGCCTGCCCGTAGCACGACAAGGAATCTCCATGAAAATTTCCCGCCTCGGCGAAGCGCCGGACTACCGCTTCTCTCTGGCTAATGAACGCACGTTTTTAGCGTGGATCCGCACCGCACTGGGCTTTCTGGCCGCAGGTGTCGGCCTTGACCAGCTCGCCCCCGATTTTGCCACGCCGCTGATTCGTGAAGTGCTGGCGCTGCTGCTGTGCCTGTTCGCGGGCGTGCTGGCGATTTACGGCTACCTGCGATGGCTGCGCAATGAGAAGGCGATGCGCCTGAAGCAGGATCTGCCCTATACGCGCGGGTTACTCATCATCAGCGTAATTCTGCTGGCGGTGGCGGGCGTGGTGATGGGGCTGGTGTTCTATGGCGGATAGTCGCAAAGCGCGGCGCGAAGCGGACCCCGGCCTGCAGCCGGAGCGGACGTCGTTGGCCTGGCTGCGCACGCTGCTGGGGTATGGCGCGCTGATTGCCCTGGCGATTAAGCACAACTGGCACCGAACCGGGGTGCCATTCTGGATCTCTATTATTGTGCTGGCGCTGGTGGCCATCATTTTATGGCGCTATACCCGCAGCCGTAACCTGATGGACGTGGCGCAGGACGACTTTGTGCAGCCGAAGGCGGTGCGGGATAAGTTCCTCATCGCCCTGGCTGTTCTCTCGCTGTCGCTGCTGTTTGCGGTAACCCATATTCAGCAAATTTTGAGCCTGTAAGCCCGGTGGCGGCTTAATTACTTCCCTTTAGCCAGATACTTCGCCATCTCGTCTTCCGGCACCATGCCACCGCCGGTTGCCCACACCAGGTGGGTAACGTTGGTATGAGAATGAACGCGCACCGGCCCGGCCATCCCCGCCAGCGCTGAAGGCTCAAGGCGGATCCCTTCCTCTTGCGCCAGCCAGCCGAGCATGTCGTACATGCTCCGATCGGAAAGCGTATAGAACCCGTCGAGCAGGCGCTCCATCGCGCGGCCCACGAAGCCGGACGCGCGTCCTACCGCCAGACCGTCCGCCGCCGTCACGTTATCAATGCCCAGATCCTGCACTGCAATCGCATCATGCAGGCCGGTGTAAACGCCCAGCAGCATGCACGGCGAGTGCGTTGGCTCCGCGAAGAAGCAGTGCACGTTATCACCAAAGGCCAGCTTCAGGCCAAACGCCACGCCGCCAGGCCCGCCGCCTACGCCGCACGGCAGATAGACGTACAGGGGATGATCCGCATCCACCACGCGGCCCTGTTCGGTGAACTGCGCTTTCAGGCGCTCGCCCGCCACCGCATAGCCCAGGAACAGGGTGCGGGAATTCTCATCGTCAATGAAGAAGCAGTTCGGATCGCTTTCCGCCGCTTTGCGCCCTTGCTCCACCGCCACGCCGTAATCCTGCTCATATTCCACGACGATGACGCCGTGGCTGCGCAGCCTGGCTTTCTTCCACTCGCGGGCGTCGGCGGACATATGCACCGTCACCTTAAAGCCGATGCGTGCGCTCATTATGCCAATGGATAACCCCAGGTTGCCGGTGGAGCCCACGGCAATGCTGTACTGGCTGAAGAAGGCCTTAAAGCGTGGCTCCAGCAGAATGCTGTAGTCGTCTTCGGTGGTCAGCAACCCGGCTTCCAGCGCCAGTTTTTCCGCATGGGTCAGCACTTCATAGATGCCGCCGCGCGCTTTAATCGAGCCGGAAATCGGCAGGTGGCTGTCTTTTTTCAGCAGCAGCGTGCCGGGAATGGATTTGCCAGATTCTTTCTCCAGCCGCGCCTGCATTGCCGGAATGGCGACCAGTTCAGATTCAATAATCCCACCCGTTGCCGCCGTCTCCGGGAAGGCTTTTGCCAGATACGGCGCGAAGCGGTTGAGGCGCGCGTGGGCGTCGTCCACGTCGGCTTTGGTCAGCCCGACATAGGGTAACCCTTCCGCCAGCGTGGTGGTGCGCGGGTTAAGCCAGGTGGTTTCTTTCAGGGCAATCAGATCCTCAACCAGAGGAAACTGTGCGGTTAAAGTGGTGATAGTTGCGTTTTCCATAATACGTCTCTTCGCGCTCAGATAATGAAAGAAAGCAGGAATGTGCCGCCAAGTGCAAGCACCGAGGCGATAAACGTCGCCGTCGTATAGTATTTGAAGGTCTCATTCAGGGTCGCGCCGCAGTATTGCTTCACCAGCCAGAAGAGAGAATCGGTCACGATCGTGCAGCCAATGGCGCCGGAACCGATGGCAATGGTGATGATCTCCGGGCTGACGTTCGGGTAGAGCGGCAGCATCGGCGCGACGATGGCCGTGGCGCCCATCATCGCGACCGTGGCGGAGCCTACGGCGGCATGCAGCACCAGCGCCACCAGCCAGGCGAGCAGGATAGGGTGCATGTGCAGGTTCGAGAGAATTTGCGCCAGCGAGTCCGCCAGTCCGCTGGTTTTCAGGATGGCGTTGAACGCGCCGCCCGCGCCGATAATCAGCAAAATGTTGGCGATAGAGCCAAAGCCGTGCTCGGTGTGCGTCAGCATCGCGCCCATGCCCATGTGCTGGCGGATGCCCAGCAGGTAGTAGGCGACAAACACGGCGATAAACATGGCGGTGATCGGGTTGCCGATAAACTCCAGCAGCGTATACAGCGTGCCGTCTTTTGCCATATTCAGTTCAGCGATGGTCTTCACCAGCATCAGGGCAATCGGCAGCAGCACCGTAAACAGCGTGGCGCCCAGCGACGGCAGGGTATGCTCCTCCCGCACCTTCAGGTCTGAAAATTCCGCCGGAACCGGTTTAAACGGCAGACGATTGCCGAGCAGCTTCAGGAACAGCGGGCCGCCGACCAGAGAGGCCATCAGGCCGACCATCAAACCGTAGACAATGACCGTTCCAACGTCCGCCCCTAATTTATTGGTCACAAACAGCGCGGCCGGATGCGGCGGCACCACGCAGTGCACCGCCATCAGCGCGGTACAGAGCGGAATGGCCAGCTTGAGCAGCGACGTGTGGGTCTTTTTGGCGATGGAAAACGCCAGCGGTATCAGCAGGACCACGCCCACTTCCACGAACAGCGTAATGCCGCAGATCAGGCCCACCAGCACCATAATCACGTCTGCTGACAGCCAGCGGCAGCGCTGCAACGTAATCCCGATGCGCTCTGCCGCGCCGGAAACCTCCATCATCTTGCCGAGAATGGTCCCAAGACCAATCACGGTCGCCAGGAAGCCCAGCGTGCCGCCAATCCCACTCTCAATGGCGTTTACCATATCCAGCGGGCTCATTCCCATCATTGCGCCGACGAAAAAGCTCGCCAGCAGCAGCGCGAGGAACGGGTGAAACTTTAGCTTAACGATGGTTAAAACAATCAACACAATGCTGACCAGCAGCGTTGCCACAACCCAGACCTGAGATCCCATATCTCACCTCACCCTTATGTCATCTGGGGGTATTGGACGAAAAAGCGGCGTGGGCTGACAAACGATATAAATTGGCGTTCAGGTGAGCCAGATTGAATCAACTGAGTGACTGCGCTCTAAAAAACGCACTTAAACCGCATTAGGTTCACATATATTCACCCTTAAACAGTATGCTGAGCGCAGAAACCACGCGTGAGAATTGTGATGACCGATGCAAATGAAGCCAGAAACCGGCTGCTCAACGGCTGGCAGCTGTCGAAAATGTACACCTTTGAAGTGGCGGCTCGACATGAATCCTTCGCGCTGGCGGCGGAGGAGCTGTCGCTCAGCCCCAGCGCGGTGAGCCACCGCATCAACCTGCTCGAAGAAGAGCTCGGTATTCAGCTGTTTATCCGTTCGCACCGTAAAGTCGAGCTGACGCAGGAGGGAAAGCGCGTTTACTGGACGCTAAAATCTTCCCTCGACACCCTGAATCAGGAGATCCTGGACATCAAAAACCAGGCGCTGTCCGGCACGCTGACGGTCTACTCCCGGCCGTCGATCGCTCAGTGCTGGCTGGTACCCATGCTGGGCGACTTTACCCGCCGCTATCCGTCGATTTCGCTCACCGTCCTGACCGGCAATGATTACATCAATATGCAGCGAACGGGGGTCGATCTGGCGCTCTATTTCGACGATACGCCGCCAAACCATCTGTCTCATCACTTCCTGATGGACGAAGAGATTTTACCCGTCTGCTCGCCGCAGTATGCCCGCGAGCATGAGCTGTTGAAAAACCCCGATAACCTTAGCCACTGCACGCTGCTGCACGACCGTCAGGCCTGGAGCAATGATTCCGGTACGGATGAGTGGCTGAGCTGGGCGCAGCACTTTGCGGTGAATATGCCGCCATCGTCGGGTATTGGTTTCGATCGTTCCGACTTAGCGATTATTGCGGCCATCAACCACGTCGGCGTCGCGATGGGGAGAAAGCGGCTGGTGCAAAAACGGCTTGAACGGGGCGAACTGATCGCCCCGTTTGGTGACAAGACCCTGAAATGCCATCAGCACTACTATGTTTCGACGCTTTCGGGCCGACAGTGGCCGAAAATAGACGCCTTTATCGGCTGGCTGAGAGAACTGGCAGGTTGAAGAATTATTACGCTTTGACTCTACACCAAATGTGAAAAAGCGTGCTAAATACAGGTAATGCTTTCGATTTATCCAGGGTAAACCGTGCTAAAGCCTCTCATTGCTACCGCGTTACTGATCTCTTCCGGCTGGGCCATTGCCGCCGAGCCGCCGCTGACGGCTGCCCGTTATGCGCAGCAGCTGGGCGTCGGGATGGATGTGGACTGGGCGCGCACCGAGCGCGGCATACGCGAGTTCGACCCGCTGGTGGTACGCGATTTTCGCGCAAAAGGCATTACCCACGTGCGCATCCGCGTGGCCGATGAGCCGACGGAAGCACGGCTGATCCACCTGCGCAAGCTGGTGGAAGCCTGCGAGCAGTATGGCGTGATCCCGATTATCGCTTATCAGGCCGATGAATATAAAAACGACCCCAAAGCCGATAACGAGAAAGAGACGATCAACTGGTGGATTGCCGTGGCGCACTATTTCGGCCAGAGCTATCCGCTGCTGGGTTTTGATCTCATTTATGAGCCAGCCGACAAGCTTAACCACAACCTCGCGTCGTTAAACCGCGTGTATGAAAAAACCATTAAAGCGATCCACGACATCGACCCGCAGCGCATGATTTTCATTGCGCCGCGCCTGCGCGCTGCGCCGGAGGATTTATCCGGCCTGAAGCTGCCTGCGCACAGTCAAAACTACCTGCTGGCGGAGTGGCATATTTTCCCGTGGGGGCCGCTGAAAAATAGCGGTAAATACCCGTGGACGTCCGGCACGGCGACGGAGAAGGCGGCTATCCGTAACCGCATCAGTACCGCGCTGCGCTGGCAGCAAAAAACCGGGCACGTCAGTTGGGTTGGGGGCTGGGGCGTGGGGGAGTCAAACCACCTCACGCCAACCGCTTCGCAAATGGCCTTCGCCACCTTTATGGCCTGCGAGCTGCAAAAGGCGAAAATCCCGTATGCGCTTAACGCGGATTTCCAGTTTTACGACGGGGAAGAGGGGGCCTGGCGGCCTGCGCCGGAGCCGTTATTGCAGGCGATGATTGCGCCCGTCTGTGAAAAGCCCGGCGAGAAGCCGGGCCATCATGCGGTTAAACCGGCTGCTCGTGATGCGGAACGCGCGACGACAGCGGCAGCCAGCACAGTAAAATCAGCAGCCCCATTAGCGTCATCAGCAGGCCCAAACTAGCCTGCCCGGTCTGCGGCATCATGGCCGAGAGCCAGGCCAGCGCGCCGGAACCGATGTTCTGCAAACCGCCCACCAGCGCGCCCGCCGTGCCGGCGAGGAACGGGAACGGCTCCATCGCGCCGCTGGTGGCGAGCGGGAACAGCATTCCCGCGCCGAAGAAGAACAGCGCCGCCGGAATCAGCAGCGTCCAGACGGTCATCACGCCAAACAGCCCCGGGATCCACATCATCAGACCCGCCAGCAGGCAGCTGATCACGGCCTGCCACATCAGGGTTGAAAAGCGCTTGTTCTGACGCCCGGCAAACCAGGCGCCAAAGAACGCCGCCGGGATCGGCAGAATAAACAGAATGCTCACCACCATGCTGCTCAGGCCCAGACCCGCGCCCAGCAGCACGCCGGAGCAGGCTTCGAACACTGCAATACCCGCCAGGCCGCCGATCAGCATCAGCAGGTAGCAGGTAAACGCGCCGTTGCCGAACAGCGTTTTATAGCTGGCGATCAGCTTCGTGCGCGGCGCGTCCTGCGGACGCGTTTCCGGCATCCAGCGCGCCATGCTGAAGGTGACAATGATGCAGAGCACCAGCAGGAAGGCGTAGCAGGCGCGCCAGGACCACATCGTGTCCAGCAGGCCGCCAATCAGCGGGGCCAGCAGCGGACTGACCAGAATGCCCATATTTAACAGACTGTTAGCATGACGGAGCTGGGTACCCTGATACATATCGCGCGGTAAGGTTCGCGCCATCACCCCGCCAACGCCGGTCCCAACGCCCTGCAGGGCGCTGGCGGCAATCAGTACGGTCAGGCTATGGGTAGTAATGGCAATCACCGTCGCCACCATGAAAATACTCATGCCCACCAGGATCACCGGGCGACGCCCGACGCGGTCGGAGAGCGGGCCGTAGAAGAGCTGCGAAACGCCATAGGTCAGCAGGTAGGCCGCCATTACGCTCTGTACCGCGCCCTCGCGGACGTTCAATTCCTTTGCCATGTCGGCAATCGCCGGAATGTAGATGGTTTGCGCCATCTGACCGACGGCCACCAGTAACACCAGCATCAACAATAAGTTAACGTTCCTTTGCTTTTTCATGTCGCTGAATACTTTTGCCAAAAGAGAGAAATGAAGAATAAGTGACTACGCATTACCATAAATGCGCGAGGAATCTACCACAGACAGATGACAATTTAAGCATTGTTGCGGTGAATGAAAAAACCGGGAAAGGCAGGATTTGTAAACAAGAACGGCAACTAATGTTGCCAGCGATTTACGCCAGACGCAGCAGAATTGCGCCGACAGCAATACCCAGCGCTGCCGCGATGCGCAGGCCCGCAACCTTCTCTTTTAAAAGGACAAAGGCGATCAGCGCCCCGAAAAGAATCGAGGTTTCACGCAGCGCGGCGACCACCGCCAGCGGCGCCTGCGTCATCGCCCAGAGGGCCAGACCGTAAGAGCCCATGGTCCCCACGCCGCCGAGCAGCCCCTTTTTCCAGTGCAGGCGCAGGTAGCTGGACGCCTCGCGCCGACGCGCCACCATCGCCCAGCCCAGCAGGCAGAAGCCGTTCATAAAGAAGGTCCAGAGCGTGTAGCCCAGCGCGGTGTCCGACAGCCGCACGCCGGTGCCGTCCACCAGCGTATACCCGGCGATAAAACAGGCATTCAGCAGCGCCAGCCAGATCCCCCTGCGTGACTGCATGCGGCCATTCATCGCCATCGCCAGAATCGACAGGCAAATGACTCCGATACCGGACCAGGCGAGCCAGGAGAGATGATCGCCGAGCGCCAGCACGCTGATCAGCGCCACCAGCAGCGGGGCGGTGCCGCGCATCAGCGGATAGGTCTGGCTCATGTCCGAGACCTGATAGGTCTTCGCCACCAGCACGGTGTAGACCACCTGTAAGGCGCAGGAGACGATCAAAAACGGCCAGCTTGCCGCAGAAGGCTGTGGTGAGAAGGGCAGTAAAATCAGGGCAATAATCGCGGCTGAGCCGCTAACACCGATCGCAGAGTAGAGTTTATCCGTTCCGGCTTTAACGATAGCGTTCCAGCTGGCATGCAGCAGTGCGGCGAAAAGCAAAATGCAGAAAACGGTGATGGTCATGGCGTATTGGGTGATGAATTGTCACTCAACTGTAACATTCACATCCTGTTGCCGCCAGCCGGTTACACCGCACAAAAAAGGCGGTGCGTCACCCGTGGTTCGTCTGAGACCAGCGTAAAACCGGCTCGATTGTAAAATCCGTACGCGCTGTCCGGCGCGTGAGTATTCAGAAAATCAAACCAGATGCTGGCATCCGCCATCACTACGGTTAAAAGCTGTTTTCCAATGCCCAGCCCGCGGCACTTCTCGCTGACGTAGAGATGGCGAATGCGTCCGGCACGCGGCTGCTGGCTGAACGGATCGCGGTTGAGTCCACACACGCCCACCAGCTTGCCGTTAAGAAACGCACCCAGCAGCTTTTCACCCGGCGCGTTAAAGCGGTTCTCACCCCGCAGCCAGTTCTCTTCCAGCCTGCGCAGCATGTTGAAATTCAGCGCGATACTTTCCGCCTTCAGGGCGATATACCCCGGCTCATCCGGTGTGACAGGCTCAATTAACAGACGCGACATAGCATTCCCTCGTTATTAAAGAGGGGCGGTTGCCCGCCCCTCTCAGGTGCGACTTGAACCTGAATTACCGAACGTATTTCAGGACAGCATCAAGCAGTTGCAGTACTGCAACAATGAGTTTGAGGATAAGTATCACCATATCCACTACGCTCATACGCGTCTCCTTTTGGTTAAAAGGAGCACGATGCTGGCGTACCTTTCCGCCGCCTGTTGCCAGCACCTGGATTGACGTAACACAGTGTGCTCACTTCAGGGGTTAAGGCACTGACGGCACCACCCGTTTCAGCCAGGACTTCGTTGCGCCGGTAAACTGCGGCCCCCTCGCTCACTGCGAACACCCTCAGTATAGATAAATACTGTATGCATGAACAGTATTTTTTGGACAAAATTTGGAAGGTGATCCATACTCAAAAACGTCAAAATCCGTGCCGGAATTGCGCGTTCGAGTTCGATCGCGTATACTTTTCGCGTTGACGTAACACAGTGTGTTCTGCGGCGACCAACCGCAAAACCCTGATAAAAACCTCGCTCCGGCGGGGTTTTTTGTTTTCAGATGTTAGTCAGAAAAACGATACGTGTTGACACATTGGCAATGCATGATATTGTTGCCATAATGGCAACGGACGCAGCAGGCATGCAGTATGCATTTAATTTCTATGAAGGCAATTATTGATGCGGTAAAACAGTTCCCGCAGCATAAGGAAGAGCTCCTTTTTTAGGTCGCACTATCGAAAAGAGCCATTGCCCGACACCTGCTGCGCTGAAACAAATTTTTCCGACCCTGGATAACTTTAAATATCTGGATAAGCATTATGTGATTGATATTGCAAATAACAATCTCAGAGTAGTGGCTCTCATATTCTTTGAAAGCCAAAAGTTCTATGTGCGCCATGTTTTTACTCATAAGGAATATGACCGTTTTACGGAGAAACATCGCACTAAGGGGAAGAAATGATGATCGTCGCTGATGCAATGAAAGCAACGCATGCCCTTGTCGAGGCTGTCCCTTTACTGGGTGAACATCCGAATGAGAAAGATTACCAGGATGCGCTTGAGCTGGTTGAGTATCTGCTCATGAATGAACCTGGTAGTCCTTTGCTGGATATCGTATGTGCAAGAATAAGTCGTTATGAAGCGAATCGACCCGAGATTGTCGCCTTGCGTCAGGAGATGGAATCTGTTCCAGTGGGAATTGCGGTTTTAAGAACCCTTATGGATCAGTACAAACTGACCATTTCAGATTTTCAGGATGAAATTGGCAGTAAATCAATGGTTTCAAGGGTATTGAATGGACAGCGTCAGCTGACGTTAAACCATATAAAAAAACTGGCGGTGCGCTTTGGGGTATCGCCTGCACTGTTTATTGAATGAAATAAAACGGTCGACAGCCCTTTATCACTCAACAAACGAAACGTGATCCCTGACGCATTTTTGCGCAGATGAAAATATTTCCATTGTCACGCCCGAAAACCTGTGTTTGTATAAATTCAATCAATGATTCCAAACACAGGTCCCCAATGACTTCATCCATCTTCACTTCGACCCTACTAAAAACTGCGCAACCAGCCGCAGTGGTCGTCGTGCGTGTGGTGGTGGTCGTCGGCAATGCGCCGTAGGGACTGGATCAACACACGAATCCAAAACCCCGCCGGCGCAAACCGGGCGGGGTTTTTCGTTTAGGACCCTCCCCGGAAAGTCGGCCCAGAAGAAAAGGACTGGAGCATGGCAAGTTCGGGCACAACATCCACAAAGACGCGTTTTACAGGCGCGCAGCTGATTGTTCATTTACTGGAACGACAGGGCATCACCACGGTTGCGGGTATCCCGGGTGGAACCGTGCTGCCGCTGTACGATGCGTTGAGCCAAAGCACGCAGATCCGCCACGTGCTGGCGCGTCACGAGCAGGGGGCAGGATTTATCGCTCAGGGCATGGCGCGTACGCAGGGCAAACCGGCGGTATGTATGGCCTGCAGCGGCCCCGGCGCAACCAACCTGGTGACAGCCATCGCCGACGCGCGCCTCGACTCCATTCCGCTGATCTGCATTACCGGCCAGGTACCGTCCTCGATGATCGGCACCGATGCGTTCCAGGAAGTGGACACCTACGGCATCTCTATCCCCATCACCAAACATAACTATTTAGTTCGCGACATCGCCGAGCTTCCTCAGGTTATCAGCGATGCGTTCCGCATTGCGCAGTCTGGCCGCCCGGGCCCGGTGTGGATAGACATTCCTAAGGATGTCCAGACCGCAGAGATCGAGATCGACGTGTTGCCGGAGCCGGGCGAGCGCGCCCCCGCGCCGGAATTCAGCGCTGAAAGCGTGCGCGACGCCGCCGTCATGATTAACGCCGCCAAACGCCCGGTGCTCTATCTGGGCGGCGGGGCGATCAATGCCGCGGATGAAATCCGCCAGTTTGCGGAAAAGGCCAACCTGCCGACGACCATGACCCTGATGGCGCTGGGTATGCTGCCTAAAGCGCATCCGTTGTCATTAGGCATGCTGGGCATGCACGGTGCGCGCAGCACCAACTACATCCTGCAAGAGGCGGATTTACTGATTGTTGTGGGGGCGCGTTTTGATGACCGGGCGATTGGCAAAACCGAGGAGTTCTGCCCGAACGCCAAAATCATTCACGTGGATATCGACCGCGCCGAGCTGGGTAAAATCAAACAGCCGCACGTGGCGATTCAGGGCGACGTAGCCGAAGTGCTGGCGCAGCTGATCCCGCAGACGGACGCAACTGACCGGGCCGACTGGCGTCAGCTGGTGGCCGATCTGCAGCGCGAGTTCCCGGGCGCTATCCCAGCTGAGGGCGACCCGCTGAGCCACTACGGGCTGATCAACGCCGTGGCCGCCTGCGTGGACGACAGCGCGATTATCACCACCGACGTGGGCCAGCACCAGATGTGGACCGCGCAGGCGTATCCGCTGAACCGTCCGCGCCAGTGGCTGACCTCCGGCGGCCTCGGCACCATGGGCTTCGGCCTGCCGGCGGCAGTAGGCGCGGCGCTCGCCAACCCGGACCGCAAGGTTATCTGCTTCTCCGGCGACGGCAGCCTGATGATGAACATTCAGGAGATGGCGACCGCGGCCGAAAACCAGTTAGACGTGAAAATCATCCTGATGAACAATGAGGCGCTGGGTCTGGTGCACCAGCAGCAGAGCCTGTTCTACAAGCAGGGCGTGTTTGCGGCGACCTATCCGGGGATGATTAACTTTATGCAGATTGCCGCCGGCTTTGGCCTGCACACCTGCGATCTGAACGCGGAAGAAGACGCCCACGCGGCGCTGCAGGCGGCGATCTCGCGTCCTGGCCCGGCGCTGATCCACGTGCGTATCGACCCTGAACAAAAAGTGTATCCGATGGTGCCGCCGGGTGCGGCCAATACTGAGATGGTGGGGGAATAAACCATGCAGAAACAACATGATAACGTCATTCTGGAACTCACCGTCCGCAACCACCCTGGCGTTATGACCCACGTCTGTGGGCTGTTTGCCCGCCGCGCGTTTAACGTGGAAGGTATTCTCTGCCTGCCGATTCAGGGCAGCGAGCACAGCCGCATCTGGCTACTGGTCAACGACGATCAGCGTCTGGAGCAGATGATAGCGCAGATCGACAAGCTGGAAGACGTCACCAAAGTGGCGCGCAACCAGTCCGATCCCACCATGTTTAACAAAATTGCGGTGTTTTTCGAGTAAATCGCTTAAGGTAAGCGTCTTTCGCTCTTGTAGGCCGGATAAGCGCAGCGTCATCCGGCTTTTTCAGATCGCAGGAACACACATGACCACCATCGCTCTCATCGACGACCACCTCATCGTCCGCTCCGGCTTTGCCCAGCTTCTTAACCTCGAACCGGATTTTCAGGTCGTGGCCGAGTTTGGCTCCGGTCGCGAGGCGCTGGCGGGCCTGCCGGGGCGCGGGGTGCAGGTCTGTATCTGCGACATCTCGATGCCGGATCTCTCCGGGCTGGAGCTGTTGAGCCAGCTGCCGAAAGGGATGGCGACGATCATGCTCTCGGTCCACGACAGCCCGGCGCTGGTCGAGCAGGCGCTCAACGCGGGCGCACGCGGCTTCCTCTCCAAACGCTGTAGCCCGGACGAGCTGATCGCCGCCGTGCGCACCGTCTCCACCGGCGGCTGCTACCTGACGCCGGATATCGCCATCAAGCTGGCGGCCGGACGTCAGGATCCGCTCACCAGACGCGAGCGCCAGGTGGCGGAGAAGCTTGCCCAGGGCATGTCGGTGAAAGAGATTGCCGCCGAGCTGGATCTGTCGCCGAAAACCGTGCACGTCCACCGCGCCAACCTGATGGAAAAACTCAACGTCAGCAACGACGTCGAGCTGGCGCGCCGCATGTTCGACAGCTGGCAATGAGTCCCGTGTTTTCGCGGCTGATCGCCGTCGTCGCCAGCTTTTTTATCTTCTCCGCCGCGTGGTTTTGCCTGTGGAGCATCAGTCTGCATCTGGTGGAACGTCCTGAGCTGGCGGTGCTGCTGTTTCCCTTCGGCCTGCGGCTGGGATTAATGCTCCAGTGCCCGCGCGGATACTGGCCCGTTTTGCTCGGCGCGGAGTGGCTGATGCTGGTCTGGCTGGCGCAGGAGGTGGCCCTCGCGCATCTTCCCTTATTGATGACCGGAAGCCTGCTTGCGCTTCTCCCCGTTGCCCTGATTTCCCGCTACCGCCACCAGCGCGACTGGCGCACGCTGCTGCGTCAGGGGGCGGCGCTGATTGCCGCCGCGCTGTTACAATCCCTGCCGTGGATCGGCGAGAAGGAGATGCTTAACGCCCTGCTTCTGACCCTTACCGGCGGCCTGACCCTCGCGCCGACCTGTCTGGTTTTCTGGCACTACCTCACCAGCACCGTCTGGCAGCCGCTCGGCCCCGCGCTGGTCTCCCAACCGGTGAACTGGCGCGCCCGGCACCTCATCTGGTATTTGCTGCTGTTTATGGTGAGCCTGTGGCTGCAGCTTGGTCTGCCCGCCGAGCTTTCGCGCTTCACGCCGTTTTGCCTGGCGCTGCCGATCATCGCTCTGGCCTGGCACTACGGCTGGCAGGGGGCGCTGATCGCCACGCTGATGAACGCCATCGCGCTGATCGCCAGCCAGACCTGGCACGATCATCCGGTGGATCTGCTGCTCTCGCTGCTGGCCCAGAGCCTGACCGGACTGCTGCTCGGCGCGGGCATTCAGCGTCTTCGCGAGCTGAACCAGTCCCTGCAAGCCGAGCTGGCGCGCAACCGTCGTCTGGCGGAGCGTCTGCTGGAGACTGAGGAGAGCGTGCGTCAGGAGGTGGCTCGCGAGCTGCACGATGATATCGGCCAGACCATAACCGCCATCCGCACGCAGGCGGGCATCGTCCAGCGTCTGGCGGCGGATAACGCGGGCGTGAAGCAGGGCGGGGCGCATATCGAACAGCTTTCGCTGGGTGTCTATGACGCCGTTCGCCGCTTGCTGGGACGGCTGCGTCCGCGCCAGCTTGATGACCTGTCGCTGGAGCAGGCGATACGCTCCCTGATGCGCGAGATGGAGCTGGAAAGCCGCGGCATTGTCAGCCATCTCGACTGGCGCATTGATGAATCATTGCTCAGCGAAGGCCAGCGCGTGACGCTGTTCCGCGTCTGTCAGGAGGGGCTGAACAATATCGTTAAACATGCCAATGCAAGCGCGGTGACGATCCAGGGCTGGCAGCAGGACGAGCGCCTGATGCTGGTGATTGAAGACGACGGCTGCGGCCTGCCGCCGGGCTCCGGCCAGCAGGGCTTTGGCCTGGCGGGCATGCGCGAGCGCGTCAAGGCGCTGGGCGGCACGCTGACCCTCTCCTGCACCCACGGGACGCGCGTCAGCGTCAGTTTGCCGTTAAGGACGTACCATGTTTAAAACCCCAACCAGCGCGGCTCCGTTGCGCGACAAGGCGGAAATCGACGCCCGCTACCGCTACTGGCGTCGCCATATCCTGATCACCATCTGGCTCGGCTACGCGCTGTTCTACTTCACCCGTAAAAGCTTCAACGCCGCCGCGCCGGAAATCCTCGCCAGCGGCGTGATGACGCGCACCGATATCGGCCTGCTGGCGACGCTGTTTTACATCAGCTACGGGCTGTCGAAGTTCTTCTCCGGCATCGTCAGCGACCACTCCAACGCGCGCTATTTCATGGGTGTCGGGCTGATCGCCACCGGCGTGGTGAACATCCTGTTTGGCTTCTCCACCTCGCTGTGGGCCTTCGCCCTGTTGTGGGCGCTGAACGCCTTTTTCCAGGGCTGGGGCGCGCCGGTCTGCGCCCGCCTGCTCACCGCCTGGTACTCGCGCAACGAGCGCGGCGGATGGTGGGCAATCTGGAACACCGCGCATAACGTTGGCGGTGCGCTGATCCCGATGGTGGTGGGAGCCGCAGCGCTGCACTACGGCTGGCGCACGGGGATGATGATTGCCGGTGCCCTCGCGATTGTCGCCGGGCTGTTCCTCTGCTGGCGCCTGCGGGACAGGCCGCAAACCGTCGGCCTGCCTGCGGTGGGCGACTGGCGGCACGACGAGATGGAGATTGCCCAGCAGCAGGAGGGCGCCGGGCTGTCCCGCCAGGAAATCCTCACCAAATACGTGCTGAAAAATCCGTACATCTGGCTGCTGTCCCTCTGCTACGTGCTGGTCTACGTGGTGCGCGCGGCGATCAACGACTGGGGCAACCTGTACATGTCCGAGACGCTGGGTGTGGATCTGGTCACCGCTAATTCGGCGGTCACAATGTTCGAGCTGGGCGGGTTTATCGGCGCGCTGGTGGCGGGCTGGGGCTCGGACAAGCTGTTCAACGGCAACCGCGGCCCGATGAATCTGATTTTTGCCGCCGGGATTTTACTCTCCGTCGGCTCGCTGTGGCTGATGCCGTTCGCCAGCTACGTGATGCAGGCGGCGTGCTTCTTCACCATCGGCTTTTTTGTCTTTGGCCCGCAGATGCTGATCGGCATGGCGGCGGCGGAGTGCTCGCACAAGGAGGCGGCAGGCGCGGCAACGGGCTTTGTCGGGCTGTTTGCCTACCTCGGCGCATCGCTCTCCGGCTGGCCGCTGGCACGGGTCATCGACGTCTGGCACTGGAGCGGGTTCTTCGCGGCGATCGCCATCGCGGCGGGGATTTCCGCCCTGCTGCTGCTGCCGTTTTTGCACGCCCAGGCGCCGCGCGAAGCGTGACGTGCCTCACCTTTTGTTGCCGAATGGCGCAAAACTAAGAAATTTTCCCGGTTTCACCTGGACGCTGTCTCAGGCATCTCTCCCGGCTGATTTTTACAATGCTGCAAAAATCAGCTCAGGAGTAAACCAACCATGCTGGCCTTCTTAAACCAGGTGCGCAAGCCGACCCTGGATCTGCCGCTCGACGTGCGGCGCAAGATGTGGTTCAAACCGTTCATGCAGTCTTATCTGGTGGTCTTCATCGGCTACCTGACCATGTACCTGATCCGCAAAAACTTTAACATCGCGCAGAACGACATGATCTCCACCTACGGGCTGAGCATGACGCAGCTGGGGATGATTGGCCTGGGCTTCTCCATCACCTACGGGGTGGGGAAAACGGTTGTGTCCTACTACGCGGACGGTAAAAACACCAAGCAGTTCCTGCCGTTTATGCTGATCCTCTCCGCCATCTGTATGCTCGGCTTCAGCGCCAGCATGGGCGCGGGCTCCGTCAGCCTGTTCCTGATGATCGCCTTCTACGCCCTGAGCGGTTTCTTCCAGAGCACCGGCGGGTCGTGCAGCTACTCCACCATCACCAAATGGACGCCGCGCCGCAAGCGGGGTTCGTACCTCGGCATGTGGAACATTTCCCACAACCTCGGCGGGGCGGGTGCGGCAGGCGTGGCGCTGTTTGGCGCGAACTATCTGTTCGACGGCCACGTGATCGGCATGTTTATCTTCCCGTCGATTATCGCCCTGATCGTCGGCTTTATCGGCCTGCGTTTCGGCAGCGACTCCCCGGAATCGTACGGCCTCGGCAAAGCCGAAGAGCTGTTCGGGGAGGAGATCAGCGAAGAGGACAAAGAGACCGAAGAGAACGAGATGTCCAAATGGCAGATCTTTGTTGAGTACGTGCTGAAAAACAAAGTGATCTGGCTGCTGTGCTTCTCGAACATTTTCCTGTACGTGGTGCGCATCGGCATCGACCAGTGGTCAACGGTGTATGCCTTCCAAGAGCTGAAGCTCTCTAAAGAGGTGGCGATTCAGGGCTTCACCCTGTTCGAAGTGGGCGCGCTGGTCGGCACGCTGCTGTGGGGCTGGCTCTCGGATCTCGCCAACGGCCGTCGCGCGCTGGTGGCCTGCGTCGCGCTGGCGCTGATTATTGCCACGCTCGGCATCTACCAGCACGCCAGCAACCAGTACGTTTACCTGGCGTCCCTGTTCGCGCTCGGCTTCCTGGTGTTTGGCCCTCAGTTGCTGATTGGCGTGGCGGCCGTAGGGTTCGTGCCGAAAAAAGCGATCGGCGCCGCCGATGGGATTAAAGGCACCTTCGCCTACCTGATCGGCGACAGCTTCGCCAAGCTTGGCCTGGGGATGATCGCCGACGGTACGCCGATTTTCGGCCTCACCGGCTGGGCGGGCACCTTCGCGGCGCTGGATGCGGCAGCGATTGGCTGTATCGTCCTGATGGCGATGGTCGCGGTGCTGGAAGAACGTAAAATTCGCCGCGAGAACCGCGCGCAGAAATTAAAAGCGGCCTGAGTGTGCAGGTAACTTCTTTGCCCGGCTGACCGCCGGGCTTTTTTTATTTGCTCGTCCTACCTTTACCCCGCTTTACACACCCACTCCTCTCCATGCTCTACAGTGTTTTTTGCTGCCGCCTTTCGTGCAGCCTTAGCCCCTTTTGCTAACGGAGAGCTTGCATGTTAACCCGACGATTGTCCTGCCTGGCGCTGCTGATGGCGCTGGCGTCCCCCGCAATGGCTGCGGATGCCCCCACCTACGGCGAGAAGCTGGAAGGTTTCGACTACGGCTGGCCGGTAAAACACTTTACCTTTACCTCGCAAAACCAGTCTCTGGATATGGCTTACCTGGACGTGAAGCCGGAAAAACCCAACGGACGCACCGTGGTGCTGATGCACGGCAAAAACTTCTGCGCCGGCACCTGGGACGGCACAATCCGCGCGCTGTCGGCCAGCGGGTATCGCGTGATCGCACCCGACCAGATCGGTTTCTGTAAATCCACCAAGCCGGCGCATTATCAGTACACCTTCCAGCAGCTGGCGGACAATACCCACGCGCTGCTCACATCGCTTGGCGTCGATCGCGCGACGGTTATCGGCCACTCGACCGGCGGCATGCTGGCAACCCGCTACGCGCTAATGTGGCCGCAGCAGGTAGAGCAGCTGGTGATGGTGAACCCGATAGGCCTGGAAGACTGGAAAGCCCGCGGCGTGCCGCATATCACGGTTGACCAGTGGTACCAGCGCGAGCTGAAGGTCAGCGCCGATGGCATTCGTCAGTACGAGAAAAACACCTACTACGCCGGGGAGTGGAAGCCGGAATACGAGCGCTGGGTGACCATGCTTGCCGGGTTGAACAACGGGCCGGGCAAAGCGCGCGTGGCGTGGAACTCGGCGCTGCTCTACGACATGATCTACACCCAGCCGGTCATCTATGAATTTAGCGACCTGAAGATGCCGGTATTATTGATGATCGGCACGAAGGACAACACCGCCATCGGGAAAGACCTCGCCCCGCCGGAGGTCCGCAAGACGCTCGGCAACTATGCGGTGCTGGGCAAAGAGACGGCGAAGCGCATCCCGCACGCGACGCTGGTGGAGTTTAACGACATGGGCCACGCGCCGCAGATGCAGGATCCCGCACGCTTTCACGAGGCGCTGTTGAAGGGGCTTCAGGCGCGCTGACGGGTCTCCAGCAACAGCCCGCGCAGCCACGCCTGCGCGGGATTGCTTTCATCGCATTTATCCAGCTTTTTTCGGTTCACTATTCTGGCCGTACCCGCTGTCGACACGCTGCGTTTCCCGCTATGATGAGCGGCTAGTCTAAGGAGAACGCATGGTCTGGATAATGCTGGCAACGCTTGCCGTGGTGTTTGTGGTGGGATTTCGCGTCCTGACCTCAGATTCCCGCCGCGCCATCAAACGTTTAAGCGAACGGCTGGGGATTACCCCGATGCCGATCGAGTCGATGATTGACCAGTTCGGTAAAACACCGGGCAATGAATTTATCCGCTACCTTGAGCGGCCTGACGAGGCGCATCTGCAAAACGCCGCGCAGGTGCTGCTCATCTGGCAGGTCTGTATTGTCGACGGTAGCGAAGAGAATCTGCATACCTGGCACCGTATGCTGCGTAAAGCCCGCCTTGCCGCACCCATTACCGATGCGCAAATTCGTCTGGCACTTGGCTTTATGCGCGAAATGGAGCCCGATCCGCAGGAGCTGAACGCCTTCCAGCTGCGCTATAACCAGCTATTTCTGCCGGAAGAAGGTGTGTTTTATCTGCATTAAGCCTTTTTGCCGCACAAGATATTCTGAGCGTTCAGGATCTCCTCTCTGTTTTCATTGAGGCGGGTTGCGGCATAGATATCAATATTTAATCTCTTTGCCTCATCGTCCGTTAGTTCGCGATAGCATAGCCCCTCCTGATTGAAGGTGCATTTTGACTGAGGCAGCAGCGCAAACCCTTTCCCTCTTGCGATACGGCTTAGCATCACGAGGGAATCATCCGGCTCTTTAATACGCTTCAGCGGCGTTTTCAGCGTGTCAAAGTAGCTTTCGCATTTGTCATAGAATGACGGATTAGCGCTTCTCGAAAACCAAAAAAGTGGAAGATCGCTAATGTCTTCCAGCGAGACTTTCTCTTTCAGACTGGCAGGATGTAAAGAAGGCATTGCGATGAGCAACGGTTCCTGGCAGACCCAGCGGTATTGAACAATGTCTTCATGACCCGTTCCTCTTTCCCCGGTCAGCACCAGATCCAGCATATTTTTAGACAAGCTTTGCAGCAGCTGTGCTGACGTCAGGTCGGGCGTTTCAACGTCATCTCCGGCGTTCATTTTTTGAAGCTGGGTATTTACAGGTTCAATATATTCAAAATTAAGCGTGCGCGTGAGACCGATGCGCAGATTCGTTTCTGAAGAGTGAGGATCTTCTTTTAAGCTGCTGATGTCTTTGAGTATTTTTTCTGCCTGAACGACCAGCGCTCGGCCTGCTTCAGTGAGGCTAACGTCATGCGTACTGCGACTGAACAACTGACGTTTCAACACCGCTTCAAGGCATTTTATCTGACGCGTCAGAGGCGGTTGAGTCATGCGCAGACGTTCGGCAGCCTTACGAAAGTTCAGTTCATGTGCAACAGCGAGAAAGCATTGTAATTGTTTGATACTGGGCAGGTTATTGCTGATTAAATGTTCTGCTGTAGCCATACGTGGGTCCTAAATGCGAAAAGGTATTTCGTCTTTTTTCCATTTCGATATTACACGCTAAATGCTGGCAGCAAAACCCGTTTTAACAGTAATACAAAAAATATATTACAAATTTAACAATTCCAATAGTTTCCTGTATTGATAAATTTCTATCCGAATCCTCACTTAATCAATACTCGGAGTAATTATGTCGTCTAAATATGTACTGGTATCACGCTTCCCATTAAAAAACACTTTTTCTGAAAAAGAATTTACTTCCTTAAAAAGCAATGAAAACGTTCGCTACTATACCTGTGAAGAAAACGGCGTTAATGAATTGCTGGAATTACGCGCATTCAACGATATTAAAGAAATTGCATGGGTTGAAAGTGAAATGGAATCCATGTTCCATCGTTTCTCTGAGGTTCTTTCTGCCGATATCCGTCGCGAACTGCTTAAGTTTGTTGAATCCCCAATTGATAATAAAAATAGCTTGCCACAATCAAATTATATTCAACTCCGACACGTCGAAGTGCCTGCGCATAACTATCAGCAGTACCGTCAGTGGCGCGATGAAACCATTTTTAATGTTGTAAGAGATAACAAAGATAAGATTGAAAGTTTCGAAGCATTTCATTCACTGATCAGCGGCGTTCCGGGTGTAATGTTTATCTCCTCATTCAACGGTGATAAAGCAGCATATAAAGAAGCATTTACCAATGCGCGTTATCAGGAAATCATTCAACAGGCCGGCGATAACTTTATTACTGGCGGTAATGACGGCCTTTATACACGTATCTATCGTGCTTGCTGTTGTTGAGGGACAATGAATGAACTGTAAAAAGTTGGTAGTTGTTGGCGATAAATTTAATGAATTTGCCAATGGTAAAGATGTACTGACTATATCTCAGCTAGAATTATTGACTCAAATCCCTGCGAATATCATTGATAAAGAACATGAAATTATTGTTGGGCAGGGCGTGCGCAAGGATTTTGCCGGAAAGGTAATTTCAAACCAGGCAAGAAATGCGATTCATGGTAATAAGTTAAAAATGTGCTCTCTGGAAAAACTGGTTAGCGACAAAAAAAATGCTTATTGCCATAAAAGACTGGAACAGAATGTACTTATAGGACCTGCGGAACAAGCTGAGCATAACCACGATCTTTATGCGATGCCGCTGTTAATCGATGAGCGTTGCGAATTGATGGCGGATCATCAGACGGGGCAGCATATTCAGGGAATGCTCCTGGTTGAAGCCAGCCGACAGGCCTTTATCGGTGTCACCGAAGAATTTATTTACCCACAGGAAAGTGGACGCTATTACGTCATTAATAGCATGGCAATCAATTTCGCCAGTTTCCTGTTCCCTTTACCGGCGCTGGTCCACTTTGAATTTCTTGAAAAAGATATTAACGACCGCCGGGGACGTTTCAAGGCTCAGGTTCGCGTCACTCAGCACCAAACGCTTTGCGCGACAATGGATGTCTCGTTCACCGTCTATCCTTCCGCCCTGATTACAGAGAAAGAGAAATCTCTGGCTGAGGTTGCCATGCAGGCGACCCTTATTGAGCAGCAAGGGGTGACTCAGGGGGTAACGCATGCCTGAATTACGTAGCCAGAAATACCGTCTGGCTGCGACCACGCAGGGGCCGCTTTACCCCCCTGCGGAGGTCATGGACGGGAAGGGTAATTTTGTCGTGGTGGGCATGGTGCCAGGGGATAACGGACTGCAGTGGCGAAGCGTCATTGTCTCTCCGGACAGCCCGCTTCCGGCATTTGGGGAAGTCGCACCCTATAACATTCTGTGCGATCTGGACAAGATGCCTCAGGACGCGTTGAAGGACATCATTCTTCATACTCTTCCTTTACCCATTCCGATGAACAACTATCGGATGGTTTTCGCACCAGAACAGCGGCCGCAGGCCAATAATGAAATAAGGCCTGGCCTGCCACTTCATGAAGGCTATATCGCGGATTATCGCAGCAGCGATGGAAAGCGAGAGATCGAGCCAGTGACCCTCGCTGCCTGGCTCGAGGCAGAAGGCACCTTTGAGGTCACATTGTCCGAAGATAAGAAACGAGCCCGGTTTACGTTTTCGTTCCGGAGCCTTGTTCCGGATAGCGTTTACACCGTGATGAGTCTCAGGGAAAACGACCTAGCCTCGGAGGATCCGAGCAGGCCAGGTCCGCTGGGAATACCCAACGTATTTATAACCGATAGCGAAGGTAATGCCGAATATTGGGCAGAGTTAACCGATCCTTTCCCGGCTCCGGCGAGGAAAGGAAACAGAATTATTAACGTAGTCGTACTTTATATGAGCTCGCGTCAGAGCTACGGCGGTGCAATTGGCTTGTATGGTCTTGGAGGCGATATCCATGCCCATTTAAAACTCAAAGGCCGTTCCTTCGATGAATTTACAACTATAGAGTGAGAAAAATATGCCATTTGTTCATGTTATGACCTGGCCTGCGAAAGATGAAAATCAAATCATCAGACTCCAGGAAGATATTACATTTGCCGTTCACAAAAACACGGGTGCGCCGCTGGATAAAATTTCCGTGGTGGTTTCTGAAATTGCGCCTTCCCGCTGGGCGGATGCAGGCGTGTCTGGTACGGATAGAGATTTTCCGGTTAAGAGTCGAAGAAAAAACTACGAGGAATAAAGTTTGCGTAAACATGCCGCTTTTTTTGATGTTGATGAAACGCTTATAAATATTAAAAGCATGTTTGATTTCTATGATTTCTGGTGCAGGGAAAATAATCAAAACGATCGTCTTCAACGCTATATGTCGCGTTTTCGCACCGACGTGAAAAACGGCGTGCCAAGGGAAGCCCTGAACAGAGATTATTATCGTCAGTTTAAAGGTGTGTCTTGTCGTTATCTGGAAGAAATGGGTGAGAAGTGGTTCAGGCGTAAGCTGGAAAGCGATTTTTTTATTGAGAGTGCTGTTTCAGCCCTTAAAAAACATCAGAACCAGAACATGTATACCGTATTTATATCGGGCTCTATGCTTCCGATTCTTTCACCCATTGCAAAATATCTTGGAGTAACGGAAGTACTCTGTGCGCCGGTGATAATAAATGACGAAGGTGAGTTGACGGGTGAAATTGGCCTGCCTCAAACAATTGGAACAGGTAAAAAAGACGCGCTTATCGCCTTTTGCGATGATAAAGAGATTAACCCCGTGGATTGTTATGCCTACGGCGACGATCTTTCGGATATTCCAATGCTGGAAGCCACTGGCCATCCCGTCTGTGTGGGAGAGCATTCCGCGCTTACCAGATATGCAACTGAAAAAAATTGGCACATTATTTAAATCCTTATTGAGGTAAGTAGTATGACTTCAGAACTCACTCCGCAGAATATGACGTTAAGGTCATGGCTAGCTTTATTCATTCTGGCTATTTCAACCTTTACTATTGTCACCACCGAACTGGCGCCAGTCGGATTATTAACGCCAATCGCAGAGGGGCTACAGTCTTCGGAATCTGCGGTGGGCATGACCGTGTCGCTTTATGCCTGGGTAGGGGCGTTGAGTGCGCTGTTTGCCTCCGTCTTTTTAGGGAATGTGTCCAGGAAGCGGCTTTTACTTGTGCTCACCGTGGTACTTCTGATCTCTAACGTTATGGCTGCGACGGTAAACGTCTATAGCATGCTGCTTAGCGCCCGCGTACTGGGAGCGCTCGCTCACGGCGCATTCTGGGCGATGATCGGCGCAACGGCGGTGGCTATGGTCCCTGCCAGATATATAGGGGCGGCGACGTCAATCGTATTTGGTGGTGTTTCCGCAGCAAGCGTTTTTGGCGTACCGGTATCCAACTATATTGGTATTCACTTCGGCTGGCGGCAGGCATTTTGGCTGATGGCCGCGCTGAGCGTAATTGCCTTTGTGGGTATTAGCGTTCTTGTTCCCAGGATTACCTGCAAAAGCGCGCTCGGGCTGGATGCGCTTAAAGGCGTGCTGAAATCGTCAACATTATGGAAAATTTACTCAGCAACCTTGCTGGCTGTGACGGCTCACTTTGCTGCCTTTACGTACATTGAACCCTGGCTACACACGCAGAGTTTACTGTCCACCACCATTATTCCTGCTGTGCTTTTTGTTTACGGCATCGCGGGTCTGGCAGGTAATTTCCTGACCGGCGTGTTGATTGATAAGTATCTCAAGCTGACGGTCTCTTTGTCTGTACTGCTGATCTGTGCAGTGCTGCTGTTCCTGGGCCTGTCTGGTTCCTCGCTCTCTGCTGCGTTGATATTTACCAGTATGGTTGTCTGGGGTGTCGCCGTATCAGGAATATTTGTCGGTTTCCAGACGTGGGTTTTACGTATGGCAGAGGATAAAGCCTTCCCGGCCTCCGCAATCTACGTTTCATTTTTCAATACCGCCATTGGTATCGGTGCGTCAGTCGGTGCCTGGATGGTTTCATCATTTTCAATGCCGCTCCTGTATATCGTCGCCGGTACGGCCATCGGTCTGTCCGTTCTGCTTGTCGCGGTTATTCCGGCAACGTTGACCGCAAAACAATCCCGTATGGAGAAATCTTATGAGTCAAATTAATGACCGCACGCGCTATGGCAGAGAGATTATGGACCGTCTTGAAGCGGGGCTTGCGGATAAAGTCACCCGCCGCCTGAGCGAGCTGGACCCGGGGCTGCCCGCCCTGATTACCGACTATGCGTTCGGGGATGTGGTGGGTCGTCCGGGACTGGATCTCAAAACGCGCGAAATGTTGACCGTCGCCTCGCTTGTGACGCTGGGTAATGCCATGCCGCAGCTAGAACTGCATATGCGAGGCGCGCTCAATACCGGCGTGACGCCGGAAGAGCTGCTTGAAATAGTGATACAGATGGCGGTATATGCTGGCGTTCCCGCCTGCATGAATGGTCTTACTGCATACCGCGCGGCAATGGCCGCGACGGGCCATACTTTGCCAGGACTGAAGGGAAGTGACGCATGAGCGAGATTGTTATTATTGCAGCCCGCCGCACGGCGACGGGCGCATTTCAGGGCGCGCTTGCGGAGCATTCAGCCTCTGACCTGGGAAGCCGCGTCATTCAGGCGCTCCTGAAAGAATCTGGCGTAGAAGCCAGTGATATCTCTCAGGTCATTATGGGACAGGTTCTTACTGCGGGGTGCGGCCAGAACCCGGCCCGACAGTCGGCACTGAATGCTGGATTGCCCGTAGATACGCAATGTCTGACGGTAAACAAAGTGTGCGGGTCCGGGCTTAAGGCGGTCCATCTTGGCATGCAGGCGCTGCAGACGGGTGAGGCTGAGTTTGTTATCGCAGGTGGTCAGGAGAGTATGTCCAACGCGCCGCATATCGCCACGACGTCGCGTAGCGGAACGCGGCTGGGTGATATTACTCTCAAAGATAGCCTGGTTTCTGACGGGCTCTGGGATGCCTTCAACGATTATCACATGGGTATCACTGCAGAGAATGTTGCGACGGAGTTTAGTATCAGCCGCGAAATGCAGGATGAATATGCCCTTGTCTCTCACCACAATGCGCTTGAAGCGCAGGCGCGTGGCATTTTTGAGCGTGAAATTGTCCCGGTTGAGTGGCAGACGCGAAAAGGTGAAACGATCAGCGTGGAGAGGGATGAAGGACCCCGTGCAACCAGTATCGAAAAATTGACGAAACTAAAGCCTGTCTTCCGAAAAGAGGGTACGGTGACGGCGGGAAATGCTTCATCGTTGAATGACGGTGCCGCGGCGGTCCTGCTTTGTACGCGTGAGACTGCCGAAGCACGTGGTTTGCCGGTTCTGGCATCGCTGGGCGTATTTTCCAATTCCGGTATCCAGCCTGCATTAATGGGTGCAGCCCCGATTCAGGCCATTGCCGACTGTCTTTCCCGCTCGGGATGGAAGCCTGAGGATGTGGATCATCTCGAATCCAACGAAGCGTTTGCCGCCCAGGCGCTGGCCGTGATTCAGCAGGCCGGGATTTCCCCGGATCGTATCAATCCATACGGCGGAGCAATCGCGCTTGGGCATGCGATAGGTGCATCCGGCTGCCGAATTTTGGTGACGCTGGTTCATTCCCTGATCCGTAATGATGCCAGGCGTGGCGTTGCCGCACTGTGCGTTGGCGGCGGGGAAGGCGTCGCGTTGAGCGTTTATCGCTAACGGCGTATCTGTGGATATAAAAAAACCGGGGAAACCCGGTTTTTTATTTTCAAGATGGTGTATCAGGCATTCACGCCCTTCATACCCTCGGCAGAATAACGATCGCCTTTAATCGCTACCCGGCGATGAAGGTTGTTCAACGATTCGATATCGCTCTTCTCAAGCACAATATCGGCAGCGCGCGCGTTCTCGGCCAGATAGCTGACGTGCTTAGTACCCGGAATGGGAACCAGCCGATCGTATTGTGCTAACAGCCAGGCAAGCGCAATCTGACCTGCGGTACAGCCGTATTTTGTCGCCAGCGGGGTAATGATATCGAGCAACTGGCGATTATGATCGAGGCTGGACTGAACAAATCGTTCGTTATGCTTGCGGAAATCACCTTCTGCAAAATCGTTGTTGTTCAGGTATTTTCCCGTCAGGAAGCCTCTGCCAAGAGGTGAGTAGGGCACCAGGCCGATACCTAGCGCTTTCACGACCGGCAAAATGTTTTCCTCGATGTCTCGTGTCCACAGAGAATATTCTGTTTGCAATGCGGTGACCGGATGCACCGCATGAGCCCGTTGCAGCGTTGAAGCCGACACTTCGCAAAGGCCGATGTGGTTGATCTTGCCCTCTTTAACAAGGGTGCGCAGACAATCCATACTCTCTTCGATCGGGGTTGCGTTGCTCACTCTGTGAAGATAAAAGAGGTCGATTCGCTCCACGCCAAGCCGCTTAAGGGATTCGTTACAGCAGCGGATGATATAGTCCGGCGTATTGTTGATGGTGCGGGCGTAGGACTCGTCAGGAGAGCGATCGATGCCGCACTTCGTGGCGATTTTGAACTGGTCGCGAGTGTTTTTATCCAGCCCGGCAAGAAAGTGACCGATTAGCCTTTCATTATGGCCACGGCCATATAAATTTGCGGTATCAATAAACGTCACGTTCAGATCGATGAGGTTATGCAATACCTGCAGTGAACCTTTGTCATCAGTCTGGCCATAAAATTCACTCAGACCCATGGCACCGTAGCCGACGGCACTGACGGTAAGATTTTGAGATAAAGTACGTGTTTTCATAGTTTCTCCTTTTCAGACGCTATGATTGTTTCACCTCAATTGTGGTTACTGAATTTTCATTTTCGTTATGCTGAAAAGGTATCAGTCACCGCCGCTCTGCCTTCCGAATCATTAAAAACGACAAAAGTTGTCTAAACGTTAAATTCGTCACACTTTTGATGATAAACTGCGCGACTTTTCCGCACGTTTTTATCTTCAGGTGACGCCATGACAGAACATATCCAGCCCTCGACCAGACCGCAGACCAGCGAGGTTTCACGCCCCAACTGGTCGGCGGTTTTCTCCGTGGCGTTCTGCGTCGCCTGCCTGATTACCGTTGAGTTTCTGCCGGTGAGCCTGCTGACGCCGATGGCGCAGGATCTGGGCATTTCCGAAGGCGTGGCGGGGCAGTCCGTTACCGTCACCGCCTTTGTGGCGATGTTCGCCAGCCTGTTTATCACTCAGGTGATTGGCGCGATTGATCGCCGCAAAGTGGTCATTCTGTTCAGCGTGCTGCTGACGCTCTCCTGCCTGCTGGTCTCTTTCGCGGAAAGCTTCACCCTGCTGCTGCTCGGTCGCGCCTGTTTGGGGCTGGGATTAGGCGGCTTCTGGGCGATGTCGGCCTCGCTGACCATGCGCCTGGTGCCCGCGCGCACCGTGCCAAAAGCGCTGTCCGTTATCTTCGGCGCGGTCTCTATTGCGCTGGTGATTGCCGCGCCGCTGGGCAGCTTCCTTGGTGGGATTATCGGCTGGCGTAACGTCTTTAACGCGGCGGCAGTGATGGGTGTGCTCTGCATTATCTGGGTGTGGAAGGCGCTGCCGTCCCTGCCGGGCGAAGCGGCGCACCACAAACAGAACATGTTCGCGCTGCTCAAGCGTCCGGGCGTGCTGGCGGGGATGACCGCCATCTTTATGGCCTTTGCCGGGCAGTTTGCCTTTTTCACCTACATCCGCCCGGTGTTTATGACTATGGCGGGCTTTGACGTGGACGGCCTGACGCTGGTGCTGCTGAGCTTCGGTATCGCCAGCTTTATCGGCACGTCGCTGTCGTCCCAGTTCCTGAAGCGCTCCCTGAAGGTGGCGCTGGCGGGTGCGCCGTTGCTGCTGGCGGTGAGTGCCACGGTGCTGATTCTGTGGGGTAGCGACAAATGGGTTGCCTCGGCGATTGCGATTATCTGGGGCTTTGCCTTTGCGCTGGTACCGGTGGGCTGGTCGACGTGGATCACCCGAACGCTTGCCGATCAGGCGGAAAAAGCCGGGTCGATTCAGGTGGCGGTGATCCAACTGGCGAACACCTGCGGTGCGGCCATTGGCGGCGTGGCGCTCGACCATCTGGGGCTGACGTCACCGCTGGTGATTTCCGGCACGCTGATGCTGCTGACCGCGCTGCTGGTGGCGGGAAAGGTTAAGGCGAAGTAGTGTTTTTCTCCCTCTCCCGTGGGAGAGGGTTGGGGTGAGGGCATCAGGCTACGCCGATGCCTTAACCCTTCTACGCGAATCCATCGAAATCAGCACCACCGACGACACGATCAGCAGCGTCCCCAGCCAGTCCGGCAGCGTAAACGCCACGCCAAGCAACACCACCGACAGCAGCGCGCTGCTCAGCGGCTCGGCGCAGCTCAGAATGCTCGCCTTCGGCCCGCCAATCATCTGCGCGCCCTTCAGGTACAGGCTGAACGTCAGCGCCGTGCCGATCACCACCAGGTAGAAAAATGCCAGCAGCAGGCCGCCGTCAATCACGAAAGTGGTGCCGCGCCCGGCGTAGAACGGCGTCAGCATTAACCCGGCAATCAACATGCTCCAGCCGACAATCGGCAGCGTGCCGTAGCGGGCAATCAGCGCTGACGGATAGGTGGTGTAAAACGCGGCGGCAAACGCCGAGGCGATGCCGAAGAACAGCGCGGCAGGGGAGATGGAGAGCGAGGTTGGGTCGCCGTGGGTCACCAGCAGGAAGGTGCCGATCAACGACGTAAAAATCGCTGACAGGACAAACACGCCGGGACGCGTTTTCCGCGCCAGGGCGAACCACGCCACAATGATGGTCGGCGACAGGAACTGGAGCACGGTCGCCGTAGCGGCGTTGGATTTTTCAATCGTCAGCAGGAAGGTGAGCTGCACGGTGAGCGCGCCGACCAGCGAGAAAAACAGCAGACTGAGGGCGTCTTTACGATGCTTGATGATCGAGAAAATCTTGTCGCCGTGAACGAAGGAGAGCGTCATCAGGATCACGCCGGTAAACAGCAGGCGAACCATGGTCAGGTAAGGCGAAGAAATGTGGCTTTTCTCCATGATGTACTGCGCGCAAACTCCGGAACTGCCCCATAAAACGGCGGCGATCAGGACGTTCAGCATCCCTTTGCGTGTGGAACCCATTTTCTCCCCTGCTATGTTGTCGTTAATTGGCCAACAGCATAGCATGGTTGTGTGCGGCCTGATGCCCTCACCCCGGCCCTCTCCCACGGGGAGAGGGGGAAAACCGTAGGCCGGGTAAGCGTAGCGCCACCCGGCATGTTGTTGACCTTAGAACCACGCCTCCCACATCGCGCCGACGTTGAAGTCGTCGAGCGTCTCGTCTTTGGTATTGTTCACGCGCGCGGTGCGTTCATTATCCACTTTGCCGCCGGTGACGTAGAAGCGCAGCATCGGACGGAACTCCGGCCCCATGGCGATAGACATGTTCTGCGACAGGGTCAGCTTCCAGCCCTTGTTGTCGCCGCCGTTATCGTAGTCAACGTGCTGCCAGCCTGCTTCCAGCCAGGTGGAGTGAACGTCGTTCCACCAGTGCATCGGGCGCACGATGGCGTTGTAGTTCTTGCGGTTATCAGTCTTATCGCGGCTGTTGTCGTAGTCGTGGAAGGCGAGGATGTACTCCACCTGCGTGGCCTGGGTGAATTTATACAGCCCTTCGAAGCTGGCGTAGACCGTGGTCAGATCTTCGGTTTTGTTGAACACGCTGTTATCCGCGTTATCGGAGTAGCGGGCGATCACCTTGTTCACGCCGCTTTCGTTGGTGTGGCTCAGCACCACGCCGCCCTGCCAGGCGTTCAGGCGTTCGTCGCTTTCAACCGCTTTCGAATCAAAGCCGTAGTTGGCGTACAGCTCCATGTCGATCGGGCCGAGCTTCATGCCGTGGATTTTGGAGGTCGCGGCGTAGTTACCCTTGTCGCCCGTGCCGGAACCGCCGGTACAGGTGATGCGCGACGGGTTCGCTTCATCTTCCATCACTTCCGGACTACAGGATTCGACTGCCGCCACGGCAGCCACGTCAAACTGCACGCCGCCGATGTCAAAGTTCTTCACGCCTGCGCCCTGGCCGTCGTGGTTCATCCAGAAGTAATCGTTGATGCCCTGCTGCGGACGCTGGTGGAAGTCACGACCGGCCCAGAAGTAGGCATTTGGGTTGGAGGCCATAATGTTGGTCACCCCCGCGTAGGCTTTTTTCAGGTTAACCTCGTCGCCCCAGTGGTCGATCATCACGTTGATGTCCCAGATGGCGCCGTTGTCCCCTTTGAAGGCCTTGGAGAGCTGGAATTCCCCGCCGTTACCTTCGTTACCCAGACGACCAATCGCGGACGCGCCGTTGTAGGAGCCGTCCACCGCCACGTATTTCTGATCGGCGGCCTGGAAGTGCGCGCCGTAGCGGGCGTAACCGGTAAATTTAATGCCGAACGGGATCGCCATATCCGGGGATTGCGCCGCGCTTTGCGGCTCGGTCACCACGTCCGCTTTTTTCGCAACCGCCGCATCCATTTTGGCCTGACGCTCGGCCAGAGCTTTATCTACCGCTTTCGCCACAATGGCGTCGATTTGCTCTTGGGTAAATTCTTGTGCAAGTACGGAAATTGGGCAAAGCGCGGCGATAACCGCCATGGTTAATGGAAGTTTTTTAATCGTATTCATGGTTATCTCAATATAGTTTAATTTTATTCAGACAATAACCATCCCGCTCCGATCTGACAGAGTATGTCGCTATCATCAGAACAAGTGGATCTCTATTTAGGGTACAGAGGTATTACATTAACTTTATTTCGCCATAGACTATCTCTGATATAAATGAATAATTTCTTCAGACAGTTCACGCGCTAATAAGGAATTCATTAAATGATCCTGCGCGTGCACCATGATTAACGTCATCGGCTGGCGGCCTTCGCCTGCATCCTGCTCGATCAGTTTGGTCTGCATCTTGTGCGCCTGGCGCGCGTAGCCGTCGGCTTCGTGCAGCAGGCTTTTGGCCTCGTCAAAGTTGCCCTGACGCGCTGCGTGCAGCGCTTCAAAGCACAGGCTGCGGGACTGTCCGGCGTTGACGATAATTTCCATTACGGCTTCTTCTAGTGCGATCATCATTATTACTCTTTTTCAAAACTATTATTTAAGGCGGTGGCGGCAAACCACTCTCCGCTTTTCTTAATGGTGCGCTGCTGCGTTTTTAAATCGAGCTGGATAAATCCGTAGCGGTTTTTATAGGCATTACACCACGACCAGTTATCAATAAACGTCCACATATGGTAGCCAAGACAATTGCACCCTTCGCTAATACCTTTGTGCAGCCACGTTAAATGCTCAGAAATAAACTCGATGCGGTATTGATCGTTAATCTGGCCATTTTCAATAAAGCGCTGTTCATTTTCGACGCCCATGCCGTTTTCAGAAATAAAGCAGCGAGGGTTGCCGTAATTGTCGCGCAGGTTAACCAGAATATCGTAAATACCCGGCTCGTAGATTTCCCAGCCGCGGTAGGGATTCATCTTGCGGCCCGGCATTTCGTAGTTATCAAAGAACCACTCCGGCATAAACGGCGCCTGCGGGTTCACCGCGCTGTCGCGACACTTCACGCGACGCGGCTGATAGTAGTTCACGCCGAGCAGGTCGATTTTCCCTTCCGCAATCAGGAAGCCGTCTTCCGGCTTGCAGGCGGGCAACTGATCGTAGGATTTCAGCAACGCCACCAGGTCGGCCGGATACTCCCCGCGCAGTACCGGGTCAAGGAAGCTGCGGTTAAACATCAGGTCCGCGATGTGCGCCGCCTTCACGTCTGCCGGGTTCTGCGAGCGCGGGTAGGACGGCGTCAGGTTCAGCACGATGCCGATCTCACCCGCGTAATGTCCGGCGCGGTAAGCCTGAACGGCCTTCGCGTGGGCCAGCACGGTGTGATACGCCACGGTGGCGGCCCGGCGGAAATCCACCACGTTGGGATAGTGGAAGTCGTACAGATAACCGCCTTCCACCGGCACGATCGGCTCGTTGAAGGTAAACCAGTGCAGCACGCGATCGCCGAACAGCTCGAAGCAGATCTGCGCATAGCGGGCGTAAGCGTCCACCACGTCACGGTTTTCCCAGCCGCCGATCTCCTGCATCGCCATCGGCATGTCGAAGTGGAACAGGGTGATAAACGGCGTGATGCCCTGTTCATTCAGCTCATCAATGACCTGATTGTAAAAATCGACCGCTTCCGGGTTCACTTCACCGATACCGTCGGGGATCAGGCGTGCCCAGCTAATCGAGGTACGAAAGCTGTTGTGGTTCAGCTGCTTTAACAGCTGAATGTCCGTTTTCCAGTTTTGATAAAACGTGGAGGTCTGCTGCGGCCCCACGCCGTTGTGAAAACGGTTCGGCTCGCGGGTAAACCAGTAATCCCATGTGGTTTCCCCCTCTCTTGCCCCTTCGGTCTGGAGAGCGGAGCTTGCGCTGCCCCACCAGAAGTTATCGGGAAATGCGTATTTCATGTCCTTTCCTCTTTGACTTAATTGCTTGCGGCTTCAGCGGTACCGACGGTTGCCTGGGCTTTCTGCTCTTCGTTTTTCATCAGCGTACGCTCATAGGCGCGCAGGAACGGCAGGTACATCAGCGCGGACATCACCATACAAACCAGGCACATTATCACCGGACTGAGCGCCCAGTTTGCCGCCCATGAGGCACCAATCGGCGCGGGGGTGGTCCACGGGGTTAATGACACCACCTGAGCCAGCCAGCCGAGCTTCGTTGCGCCGTACGCCAGGCAGGCATTGACCAGCGGAACAAACACGAACGGGATAAACAGCATCGGGTTCATGATGATCGGCGCGCCGAACAGAATCGGCTCATTGATGTTAAAGAAGCTCGGCACAATGCCCATTTTGCCGATGGTGCGCAGGTGCGTGGCGCGGCTGCGCAGCAGCAGGAACGCCAGCGGCAGCGTGGAGCCTACGCCGCCAATCAGCAGGTAGTGATCCCAGAAGCCCTGCAGGTAAACGTGCGGCAGCGCCGCGCCTGCGGCGAGCGCCGCCTGGTTTGCGGAGAGGTTCGCCATCCAGAACGGGTTCATGATGCCGGTGACAATCAGCGAGCCGTGAATACCGGCAAACCAGAAGATCTGGCACAGCAGCACGGAGAGCAGTATCGCGGGCAGGGAGTCGGATGCGGATACCAGCGGCTCCAGCAGGTGCATGATCGCCTGCGGGATGATCATTCCGGTCTGCGCTTCAATGAACAGATTCAGCGGGTGCAGCGTACCGATCACCACCATCACCGGGATCAGGATCTCAAACGAACGCGCCACGCCGGTGGGCACTTCCTTCGGCAGGCGGATGGTCACGTTGTTCTGCTTCAGCCACGCATAGACGCGGGTGGCGTAAATCGCGGTGATAAGCGCGGTAAAGATGCCCTGACCGGAGAGATACTGGGTCGAGATTTTACCGTCGGCATACGGCGCGGCGACCAGCAGGAAGGCCATAAAGGCCAGCAGGCCGGACATCACCGGGTCGAGGTTAAACTGACGCCCCAGGCTCGCCCCGATCCCCACCGAAATGAAGAAGGTCATCACGCCCATGCTGAGGTTAAACGGCAGCATCAGCTGCTCGCGGTAGGTCTGGGAGAAATCCAGCCAGCCGCGGGCGAAGCTGTTGGTGGTATCCGCCGAGAACGGCGGGAAAATGAACACCAGCATAAACGAGCCGATGATCATAAACGGTAGCGCGGCGGTAAAGCCGTCGCGGATGGCAATCACATACTTTTGCTGGCCGAGCTTCGCGGCCAGCGGGGTAATTGACTGCTCAATCACCGCGACCATGGATTGATATAACGAACTCATGTGAACACCTTTTAGTGTGCCGCTTCGATGAGCGACAGAGCATAGTCCAGTACTTTATCGCCACGCTGCATGCCGTAGTCCATCATGTCGATGGGCTGCACCGGAATGCCTTTCGTAGCCGCCTTGTCTGAGAGTGTCTGTAACATGTATTTCACTTGCGGTCCGAGAAGTACCACCTGGTATTGCGGAAACTGCGTATCAAATTCGGAAACACCGTACGCATCAATCTTCACCGGCAAACCACGTTCTTTCGCGACATCGACCATTTTGCTAACCAGCAGGCTGGTGGACATCCCGGCAGAACAACACAGCATAATCTTGAACATCGACAACCATCCTCTAAATGTAAATAGTTATTGCGAGAATGATTGGACATGATACGGAAACCGGTTTCCATTTATAAAAAGCAGAACTGTGATAACCATCAAGATCCAATGCTTATGAGGCTAATTAACCGGATGTGTGTCACATAATTTGGCTGTTTTGACATCATTTTGAGTGGAAACGGAAAATCGGTTTCCATGAAAAACGGAAACGGATATACTCCGTTCTGGCTATAATGTGAGCCGTAGCGGTTATGGAATTTGCAGGCGCGAGGTTAGCCTGCCAGGGGAAAGAGATGTCGACAATCAATGATGTATCACGTCTGGCCGGGGTGTCTAAAGCCACGGTATCGCGAGTGTTGAGTGGGTCACGTGGCGTTAAGGAAGCCAGCCGTCAGGCCGTGCTGAAGGCGGTGGATGAGCTGAACTACCGGCCTAACGTGATTGCCCAGTCGCTGCTGAGCCAGTCGACGGGCTGCATTGGGGTGATTTGCGCGCAGGAAAACATTAACCAGACCACCGGTTATCTTTACGCGCTGGAAAAACAGCTCAGCCAGCATCAAAAACACCTGCTGCTGCGCTTCGCCCATAGCAAAGCGGAAGTGATGAATGCTCTTGAAGAACTCTCCTGCGGCCTGTGTGATGACATTCTGGTGATTGGCGCCCGTTTCCCGCTGGACGTGGATATGGAAAACGTCATCCTGGTGGACTGCATGGAGGCTGATAACTCCAACAGCATCCAGTTCGATCACGCCTTTGCCGCCGAAACCGCCTGTAACTATCTGACCAGCCAGGGGCGTCGCCAGATTGCGCTGATCCACCCGCACGGCAGCGGGTTTGCCGACCAGGTGCTGCTTGGCTATAAGCACGCGCTGGAGAAAAATTTCCTGCCCTTTAATCGCAACCTCGTCTTTATGGACGCGACCTCCTCGTCCGTTGCGCTTCAGGAATTACTCAACAACGCGTCCACGTTGAACTTCAACGCGTTACTGGTGGCGGACGAGCAGGAAGCCCAGCGGGTGATCCCGCAACTGCAGGCGTTTAATAAATCCGTACCGGACGACATTATGGTCTTTAGCCTGGCCGGATCGCTGCACCTGCCGGGTATTCCGGTGATCCCGGCGATTGAATATTCAATGGATGCCATGGCGTCACGCATTGTGAGCTGGCTGACGGAGAAAACGCAGATGCTCGGGTCCTATGTTCTGCGCGGGGATCTCATCATTCCGGACGTGCGGAAGCGTTAAAACATTTTCCATGCCGGGTAAGCGCAGCGCCACCCGGCGAGAACTCAATAATCTTCCAGACAATCCACCTGACCAACCGCAGCCCAGTAGGCGTCCAGGTTGTCGCGCTTCACGGCGGTGATGGCGTTTTTGATCAGCAGCTGATTGGCCTCGGACGACAAAATCATCTCCTGCCAGGCCTTATCGCTCTGCTTTTTCTGTGGCGTACAGGTTTTCTTAATATCTTTCAGGACTTGTTGCTTAATCTGCGCCTCTTTCGCCGGATCGTCCTTTTCCTGAGCATGGACAAACGCGGCGAAGAGCAGACAAACCAGCAGGCAGACCAGGTGCGCAGCTTTCATCAACAACCCCCTTTAGACGTCACAGGCTTCCCATGAAATATATCGTTACATTCAGTGTAGCGATTCCAGTCGAAAGTATGATTTTCTCTTTTCTGCGCATGAGAATTGCCCACCGATAAGGTTACTGGATCCCCCCGCCCAGCGACTGCCACAGCGTGATGCGGTTCTCCAGGTCGGTTTGCTGCAGCGCAATCAGCGATTCCTGCGCCGACCACAGCGACCGCTGCGCGGTCAGTACCGTCAGATAATCCCCCGCGCCCGCCTTATAGCTGCGCGTTGCCACATCCAGCGTTTTTTGCTCGGCCGCCACGTATTCTCGCTGGGCATCAAGCTGCTCGCTGAGCGTTTCACGGCGCGCCAGCGCGTCGGCCACGTCTTTAAACGCGCTCTGGATGGCTTTTTCATAGGTCGCAATTAACCCTTTTTTCTCGGCTTCTGCATAACGCAGCTGCGCCAGATTGTTGCCACCGCTGAACAGCGGCAGGGTGATGGACGGCGCGAATGACCAGACCTTCATGCCGTGGCTGAACAGGGAGGAGAGCGAGTCGCTGCCGACGCCCGCGCTGGCGGTCAGTGAAATGGTCGGGAAGAAGTTGGCGCGCGCCGCGCCGATATTGGCGTTGGCGCTCAGCAGGTTATGTTCCGCTTCCTGAATGTCCGGGCGGCGCAGCAGCGCGCTGGAGCTGACGCCCGCCGGGATCAGCGTGATGGCGTTGTTGCTCAGGCTCTCCAGCGTACCGGGCAGCAGGTTCTCCGGCACCGTATCGCCCGCCAGCAGATTGAGGGCATTTTTATCCTGCATCACCAGCGTCCGGTAGCTTGCCACGCTGGCGCGCGCCTGCTGGTAAACCGCCATCGCTTCACTAACGTCCGTAGCCGCCGCGACGCCCACTTCCTGCTGGCGCTTCACAATCTTCAGCGAGTTTGCCGCGCTCTCCATTGTGGATTTCGCCAGCGCCAGGTTGCTGTTATCCGCCGCCAGCGTCACCCAGGCCGTGGTCAGCTCGCTAACCATCGTCAGGCGCGTGTTCTGCGCGGTGAACTCGCTGGCAAGCCAGGTTTCACGCGCGGCGCGGGAGAGGCTCTGGTTGCGACCAAACAGATCCAGCTCAAAGCTAGAGACCGCGCCGTTGGCTTCGTCGCTTGTCGCAACACCGCTTGCCAGCGTGCGGCTGCGGGTGTGGCTCAGCTCGGCGTCCACCGTCGGAAACAGGGACGAGCGCGTTTCACCGTACTGTGCGCGGGCGGCGTCGATATCCGCGATCGCTTTTTGCACGTCGCGGTTGCTGTTCAGCGCCATCGTCACCACGCTTTTCAGCCTCGCGTCGTTCATCACCTGCTGCCACTGGCTCACCACGGCGGTGGCTTCGCCGTGCGCGCCGGGCAAGGTCGCCGGGACGGGGGCGTCCGGGCGTTGATAGGTAGGGTCTAACGACACACACCCTGCGCTCAGCAGGGCTAACGCTAAAACAGTGACACGAAACATTATGACCTCCGGTTCGCGTGTTTACCGGAGAACAGACGTTTCACCAGTACAAAGAATAAAGGGACGAAGAAGATCGCCAGCAGCGTCGCGGCCAGCGTTCCGCCGATAATGCCGGTACCAATTGCCACGCGGCTGTTGGCACCGGCACCGGTTGCAACGGCCAGCGGCGTCACCCCTGCGATAAACGCCAGCGACGTCATGATGATGGGACGCAGACGCGTCTGGGCGGCACGCAGGGCGGCGCGTGTCAGGGAGTAACCTTCTGCGACTTTGGCTTCGGCAAACTCGACAATCAGGATGGCGTTCTTCGACGACAGGCCGATAGTGGTGAGTAGCGCCACCTGGAAGTAGACGTCATTACTCAGGCCGCGCAGGGAGGCGGCAAGCGCCGCACCCAGCACCCCAAGCGGGATCACCAGGATGACCGAAATCGGCACCGACCAGCTCTCATACAGCGCCGCCAGGCACAGGAACACCACGAGAATGGAAAGGGCATAGAGGCTAATTGCCTGCCCGCTCGCCAGTTTTTCCTGCAACGATAAACCGCTCCACGCCCAGGAGCTGCCGGACGGCAGGCTGTTTGCCAGCTGCTCCATTTTGCTCATCGCCGTGCCGGAGCTCGCGCCGCTGGCGTTTTCGCCCTGTATCTCATACGCCGCCGAGCCGTTGTAGCGCACCAGGCTTTCCGGGCCATACTCCCAGCGCGTGGTGGCGAAGGCGGAGAACGGGGTCATGGTGCTGTCGCTGCCGCGCACATACCATTTGTTGAGATCGGACGGCACGGCGCGATAGTCGCTGTCGCCCTGGATGTAGACCTTTTTCACGCGGCCGCGATCGATAAAGTCGTTCACGTAGGTCCCGGCCCAGGCGCTGGAGAGGGTGTTGGTGACGTCGCTCAGGGACAGCCCCAGCGACACGGCCTTGTTGTTGTCGATATCCACCTGAAGCTGCGGCATCTGCGGCAGATCGTTGGCGCGCACGGCGTGCAGCGAGTTGTCCTGGTTGGCTTCGCCAATCAGCTGGTTACGCAGTTTCAGCAGCGCGTCGCGGTCGGTGCCGCCGCTGGCCATCAGCTCAAAGGTAAAGCCGTTGCTCTGGCCCAGGCCGTCTACCGCAGGCGGCGTCATCGCAAAGATGGTCGCATCGCGGATGGTGCTCAGTTCCTGCGTGGCACGCAGGGCGATGGCCTGAGCCGTGTTTGCATCGCCTTTACGCTCTGACCAGTTCTTCAGGGAGACAAACGCCATCCCGGCGTTCTGGCCGCTGCCGCTGAAGCTGAAGCCTTCAATGGTGAAGATCACGTTGGTGTTGGCTTTCTCTTTGGTGAGGAACCACTCGCGCACCTGGCGGCTGACTTCGGCGGTACGTACCGTCGTCGCGCCTGCTGGCAGGGTGTACTGCACCATGATTTCGCCCTGGTCTTCCGTCGGCAGGAAGCTGCCCGGCAGCTTAAGCATGGCGAAGCCCATCGCGCCGCAGAGCAGGGCGTAGATGACCAGCATGCCGCCGGAACGGCGCAGAGCGCGCAGCACCTTGTTCTGATAACCGCGCTCGGTCCTGCTGTAGAAGCGGTTAAACGCGCCGAAGAAGCCCTTTTTGTGCGGCGTCGTGTGGCTCAGAATCGAGCCGCAGAGCGCGGGCGTCAGGGTCAGCGCCACCACCACGGAGAGGAACATCGCCGAAATAATGGTGACCGAAAACTGACGGTAAATCACCCCGGTGGAACCGCCGAAGAAGGCCATCGGCAGGAATACCGCAGAGAGCACCAGCGCAATGGCGACCAGCGCGCCGGAGATTTCGCCCATCGATTTCTCGGTGGCTTCCCGGGCGGGCAGCCCCTCGTCGCGCATAATACGCTCGACGTTTTCCACCACCACGATGGCGTCATCCACCAAAAGCCCTATCGCCAGCACCATCGCAAACAGCGTCAGGGTATTGATGGAGTAGCCGAACAGCGCCAGCACGCCGAAGGTACCCAGCAGAACGACAGGTACCGCCAACGCGGGGATCAGCGTCGCGCGGATGTTTTGCAGGAACAGGTACATCACCACCACCACGAGGACAATGGCTTCGAACAGGGTCTGAATCACGTCCTCAACGGAGATCTTGATGAACTCGGTGCTGTCCTTCGGGTAGGCCACGTCGTAGCCTTCCGGCATCGACTTTTTGAACTCGGCAATCTTGTCTTTCACCGCCGTCGCAGTGTTGAGCGCGTTCGCACCCGGTGAAAGCATGACTGCCATACCCGCCGCCGGGTGGCCGTTGAGCTTCGCGGTGGCGGTATAATCTTCGCTGCCCATCTCCACGCGGGCGACATCGATGATGCGCACCACCGCGCCGTTGGATTGGCTCTTCACAATGATGTTTTTAAACTGATCCACCGTCTGCAGGCGCGACTGGGCGCGGACGGTGGCGGTCAGCTGCTGGGCGTTCGACGAGGGCAGCGCGCCGATTTTACCGGCGGAGACCTGCACGTTCTGCGCTTCAATCGCGCTCTGCACGTCGGACGGCATCAGCGAGTAGGACGCCAGCTTCGCCGGGTCGAGCCAGATGCGCATCGCGTATTCCGCCCCGAACACCTGCAGGCTCCCGACGCCTTCCACGCGCGCCAGCGGATCCTGCATATTACTCACCAGCCAGTCGGCAATATCCGAGCTGCTGGCGGTGTCGGTTTTATCGTACACGCCCATGATCAGCAGGAAGTTGCTCTGGGATTTTTCGACGGTGATCCCGGACTGCTGCACCTCGGTGGGCAGGCGTGATTCGGCCTGCTGGACTTTATTCTGCACCTGCACCTGAGCGGTGTCCGGGTCAGTGCCCTGCTCGAAGGTGACGGTAATGCTCACCGATCCGTCCGAGCTGCTGGTGGAGGTGAAGTAGAGCAGGTTATCCAGCCCGGTCAGCTGCTGCTCGATCACCTGCGTTACGCTGTTTTCCAGCGTCTGCGCGGAGGCACCGGTATAGGTGGCGGAGATTTTGATCGACGGCGGCGCGACGTCCGGGTACTGCGCGACCGGCAGCGTGCGGATGGCCAGCATTCCGGCGAGCATGATAAGAATAGCGATAACCCAGGCAAAGACCGGGCGACGCACGAAGAAACGGGAAAACATCAGGCGTTTCCTCCGTTGGCTTTCATCTCTTCGGCCTTCACTTCCTGCCCGGCGGTGACTTTGTCAGTACCTTCCACAATCAGCCTGTCGCCCGCCTTCAGCCCGCTCAGCACCAGCCATTTGTCGCCGTAGGTGTCCCCCGTTTCCAGCTGACGCTGCTCGACCTTGTTGCTGGCATTGACCACCAGAGCGGTAGCGGTGCCTTTGGCGTCACGGGTGATGCCCTGCTGCGGCGCGAGGATCGCGTCGCTCATGACGCCTTCATCCACCCTGGCGCGGACAAACATGCCCGGCAGGAGCTGATGCTGCGGGTTCGGGAAGACGGCGCGCAGCGTGACCGAGCCGGTTGATTCATCCACCGCCACTTCGGTTAACGCCAGGCGGCCTTTCTCGCTGTAGGTGCTGCCGTCTTCGAGGATTAACGACACGCTTAGCGTATCGCTATTGGTGGCAAGGGTTTGCTTGCGTAAACGCAGCAGATCGGCGCTGGAACGGGTTAAGTCGACGTACATGCTGTCCAGCCCGCGAATGGTGGCGAGCGCGGTATCCTGCTGGGCGGTGACCAGCGCGCCGGGGGTGACGGAGGAGATGCCGATGCGTCCGGCAATCGGCGCGGTGACGGTGGTCCAGTTGAGGTTAATGCGCGCGCTCTCCTGCGCGGCCTTCTTTGATTCAACGCTGGCCTTGTCCTGCGCGCAGGTGGACTTCGCGTCTTCTGCGTCCTGACGCGACACGCCGTCGTCTTTCACCAGCTGCGCATAGCGCTGGGCTTTCTGGCAGTCGGCCTGCACCAGCGCCTGGGCCTGTTTCAGCGCCGCGGCGGCTTCATCAAACGCCGCGCGGTAGCTGGAAGGGTCAATTTGATACAGCGCCTGTCCGGCCTTCACGGTATCGCCTTCGGTAAACAACCTCTTCTGAATAATGCCGCCCACCTGCGGGCGCACTTCGGCGCTCATGGCGGCGGTGGTGCGGCCCGTGAGTTCGCTGACGACGGAGACCGGCTGGCTCATGAGGGTGACAATCCCCACATCCGGAAGAGGATGCTGGGGAGCAGATGTTTGCGCATTATCGCACCCGGTCAGGAGGAGTAATGCCGCGATGGAGGTTGTTATGGTTTTCATAATCTTTTTCCAGGGTGAACGATGCCTGCCCTGTTAAAGGATCAACAGGGAGGGGGGCTATTTAAAGGCACAGCGATACCGCATCTCCGGCATGGCCGGAAATGTTAAGTTGGGAAATTACTTATTCCCGCTAATTATTCACATGCGATTACTTCGCAGAGAAAAGCATATTTAAAATATTCTGATAGATAGGCTCTAATTGTTCTGACGGTACTTTTAAAGGCGCGAGTCGACGGTAAATCGTGCCTTCGATCATCACCGCGGTAATTTCCACGCAGCAGCGAATATGTTCATCGCTCAGATGGGGAAATTGTTTTTTCAGGTGCGCACAGGCGTTGGTAAACATCCGGGCATCGGCTGCGATCAGCATGGCCGCCACCTGCGGGTTACGGGTCGCCTCGGCAGACATTTCGAGCATCAACGCATCGTCGTCTTCGTTGAGCGTCTGACGCCAGGCGAGCGCCTGCGGCATCCCTTCCACCACCGTTTTGTCCTGCATCCCTTCGATGCGTGAGTCGATAATGCGGCGGATCATCTCTTCAATAATCGCATCTTTGTTACTGAAATAACGGTAAATTTGCCCGACGCTAAGCTTCGCCTCACTGGCAATTTGCGACATGCTGGCGGCGTGAAATCCGCTGGCGCGAAAGCAGCGACGCGCGGCGGTGATGATTTCGTCCTGACGTTGTTTTTGTCGTTCTTCCAGCTTTGTGCTCATCGTCGTCTACCGTGCAAAAGTGAGAATGATCGTTCTCAGTATACGTTTTGGATGCGTATTGGAAAGGCTTTTTTTATTTAGTTATTGAGTGAATGTTTCTGTATTAAAAAAAAGGAGGAAATTAGGAGTTTTTATGAAGGTTAAGCTGTGAGATATTCAAATTGCGCGGAAAATAAGGAGAGGAATATGCACCTGAGCATAACAGATAATGTAACACCCGCAGAAAAAGAAGAGCTATTTGTGGGGTTAAGAGCCTATAACGGACAGTTTATCGATCTGACAAACTTTAGCGGCGACATTGGCGTTTATGTACGAGACGATAAAGGCGTCATGCTCGGCGGACTCATTGGGGTGCGTAAAGGCGACTGGCTGAATATCGACTTTCTCTGGGTGAGCGATGCCGTGCGCGGATCTGGCGTGGGCAGCCAGCTCATCAAAACGGCGGAAGAGGAAGCCAGACGCAAAGGCTGCAAGCATGCGCTGGTGGATACCGTCAGCTTCCAGGCGCGCCCGTTCTATGAAAAACAGGGGTACCAGCTGCAGATGTCTTTGCAGGATTATCCGTACCCGGGCATGCAGCGACATTACCTGGCGAAAGCCCTTTAAGCTCTGAATCCGTAGGCCGGGTAAGCGCAGCGTCACCCGGCCATACCCGCATATAACTTATCCTTCTTATTGATTCTTTTTCGTTTTTTATTTCACCGCCTCGTTGTCGATATAGTCACTACAACATTCAGCAAAAGGAACTTTCTCGTGAAACGTCGATTGGGTGCTCTGGTTCTCGCTGGCCTGCTGCTGGCAGGGTGCGATCAAAGTGGCAGCGATGCCAAACACATAAAAGTGGGCGTCATCAACGGCGCTGAACAGGACGTGGCGGAAGTCGCCAAAAAGGTGGCAAAAGAAAAATATGGCCTGGACGTGGAGCTGGTCGGCTTCAGCGGCTCGCTATTGCCCAACGATGCCACTAACCAGGGAGAGCTGGATGCCAACGTTTTCCAGCATCGCCCGTTCCTTGCAGAAGATAACAAGGCGCATGGCTACAAGCTGGTGGCCGTGGCGAACACCTTTGTTTTCCCGATGGCCGGCTATTCCCGCAAAATCAAATCCGTCTCTGATCTGAAGGACGGGGCGACTATCGCCATTCCAAACGATCCGACCAACCTTGGCCGCGCGTTGCTGCTGCTGCAAAAAGAGAAGCTCATCACCCTGAAGCCGGACACCGGGCTGCTGCCGACGGCGCTGGATATTACCGCCAACCCTAAGCAGCTGAAAATCATGGAACTGGAAGGGGCACAGCTGCCGCGCGTGCTGGATGACCCGAAAGTGGATGTCGCCATCATCAGCACCACCTATATTCAGCAAACCGGGCTATCGCCGGTGCATGACAGCGTCTTTATTGAAGATAAAAACTCGCCGTACGTGAACATCGTGGTGACGCGCGAAGACAACAAAGACGCGGAGAACGTGAAGGCGTTTATCCAGTCCTATCAGTCACCTGAAGTGGCGAAAGCGGCAGAGACGATCTTTAACGGCGGGGCGGTGCCAGGCTGGTAAAGGTGCCGGTAGAAAACGCGGTGATGAAAATGGCCCGATTCCATCGGTAATCGCCCTTTAGCCCACAGCACCAATTGTGACGGCTGGCTATCCTCCTTATCACACCAACCGGAGGATAGCCCATGAACATTACCCAAATTCGCAATGCCACCCTGCTGATTACCTACGCCGGAAAACGCCTTTTAATCGACCCGATGCTGGCCCCGAAAGGCGCTTATCCGGGCTTTCCCGGCACGGCGCATGCCGAACGCCGTAACCCAATGGTCGAGCTCCCCGTTGACGTCAACACGCTGCTGGACGCCGACGCGGTGATCGTCACCCATACCCATGACGATCACTGGGATCGCACCGCGGCAGAGCTGATCGCCAAAGACAAACCGATCTACGTGCAAAACGATCGTGACGCCGCGCTGCTGCGCAGCCAGGGATTTACCAACCTGACGGTCATGACCGACTCGACCTTCTTCGGCGATGTTCAGATTACGAAAACCGACGGCGGCCAGCACGGGACCGACCGCGCATACGCCGTGCCAGAACTGGCGGAGCGGCTGGGCGAGGCCTGTGGCGTGGTGCTGCGTCATCCTGATGAGAAGACGCTCTATCTTGCCGGGGATACCATCTGGCGTGAAGAGGTGGCAGCCGATCTGCAAAAACACCAGCCGGATGTGGTGGTACTGAACGCCGGTTATGCCCACGTCATCGGCTTTGGGCCCATTATTATGGGACAGGAAGATGTGCTTAACGTCCATTTCCTGCTGCCGCAGGCTAAAATCGTCGCGAGCCACATGGAGGCGATTAACCATTGCCTGTTGACCCGCAGCGCGCTGTGTGAGTACGTCGAAGCCAACCAGGTGAGCGATGTGGTGAGCATTCCCCGGGATGGCGAAACCGTTATATTCTGAGTGCGTTAACGGGAAAGGAGAGACAGATGTCGCTAATCAACGTCGCGATTGTCGCGGTAGACGGGTTTAGCCCGTTCCACTACTCCGTTCCCTGCATTCTGTTTGGTGATTCGGTCTCCGGCGAAAAGCGCTTTAACGTGACGATCTGCGCCGAAACGCCGGGGTTTCTTACCTCAAAAGACGGGTTTGCCCTCAACGCCACGCAGGATTACACCGCCATCGGGCAGGCCGACATTGTTGTCGTTCCCTACTGGCAGCACGTCCTTGAACGGCCGCCTCAGGCGCTGCTCGACAGCCTAGTGTTGGCGAGAGACAACGGCGCGGAAATTGTCGGCCTGTGTCTGGGGTCGTTTGTGCTGGCCTGGGCGGGGATCCTCGACGGTAAACGGGCCGCCACCCACTGGGAGTTTGAACATCACTTCCAGTCGCTCTTTCCGAACGTCCAGCTGGATATCAATGCCCTCTACGTGGATGACGGCAATATCATCACCTCTGCCGGTACCGCGGCTGCGCTGGACTGCTGCCTGTACATCATTCGCCAGCGTTTTGGCAGCGTCGTCGCCAACCAGATTGCACGTCGGATGATTGTACCGCCCCATCGCGAGGGCGGGCAGGCGCAGTTCATCGCCCAGCCGGTTCCGAAAGATACCCGTGACGCACGTATTAACTGCCTGATCGACTACCTGCAGCAGCACATCACCGAACCGCATAGTCTGGACTCGCTGGTGCTGCGGGAGCTGCGGGGGCCGCGTCAGGGGAGCTGGCTGCACATGCTATAGCCAGCGTGCTCTATCCGGAAGTGAAAGACCTGTCGAAACTGAGCGAAGATCAAAAGCAGACGGTCATTACGCTGGCTTCAGTATCGGCGGGGATGGCGGGTGGATTGGCGGGAGGGAGTACGGCTTCGGCAGCTGCTGGAGCGCAAGGTGGGAAGAACGCGGCAGAGAATAATGCTACCTCAAACTGGGGTGGATTAGTGCCTCCAGCAACGCAACAGGATGCTTCACTGGCTTTCGATCTCGGCGGTAAAGGTGTATCTCCCGACAAAATTAACAAGGCTATTAAAGACTCTCATATTGGTCCATCAGTAGGGGATACGGCAAAAATCCATGGTGATGTAAAAGGTCAGGTGGCTGTTGGTTATGTCGGCGGGGGCTATCTGGAGGGGGTCCTTTCAGAAGATAAATTCGCAATTAATGGCGGGATAACAAAGGTGTTTGGCTGGCGCGCGGATGCGTCGGCTGGATTAACTTTCGGGCCTTATCCAATTAAGGATTTCAATCCGGCTTATGATTATTCCGGTTCCATATCCGCTGGTATTTTTTCAATTGAAGGATCTGTAGGTAAAGATGGCGTTGGTGGTGCTTTCAGAATTGGCGGAGGTATTGGTGCTAGTATCCGACAAAGTGAAAATCATAACAACCTGCCGGAGATCGACGGCGCTGGCAGTACCGAACTCGTATCCTGGCCCTTCAAAAAGGATTAATTAAATGATTTATCTGCTCTTAGGAATTGCGCTGTTCGCATTTTTCGTTGGAACGGTCGTGTTTTTTCGTTTTAGTAAAGTGACAGGAAGAAGCGTCCAGTCACCGTTTACCCCGATGTTTTTCTTTGACGCGCTATTTTTTGGTCTGGGTAGTAAGCGAGACATGAACATCGCGGCATGTTCATTTATCGTCTTTCTAGTCAGTATCTGGGGATTAACTTATTTAAAATTAAGCACTCATTTTTGGGGCAGTCGCGAAAGTTATTTTGGTTTTGCGATCGCCGGGATTTTATTTCTGATTATGCATTGTCGCTATTGTGCAAAAAATGTCGTTATCAGAAATGATGGCCTGGCTCCCATGAGAGAGTTGATTAATCTCCGGCGGTCCGGCCTCATCAGCCCTTTTTTATGGTTAAGCCGGGCCGGATATCTGGGGTTCTTTATTGGCATGATTCGCTGAAGCGAGATGCGGAAAAACAGTCTCCGTACTCCTGGAGACTACCCCAGCCTCTCCACCCTCGTCTCCCCCTCCGCCATCGATAGCTGATACAGCGAAAACGATCTGTGCTTCTCAATCAACGTCGCCAGCTCCGGCGAGTGGCTGGTGAGCCAGATCTGCGAGTAGCGACTGGCCTCGGCGATTAAGCTCGCCAGGGCGGGCAGCATCTGTGGGTGCAGGCTGTTTTCCGGTTCGTTCAATGCGATAAATGCTGGCGGGCGCGGGCTTAACAGCGCCACCGCCAGGCACAGAAAGCGCAGGGTGCCGTCGGAGAACTCCGCCGGTTCCAGCGGCCTGCTCAGCCCCTCGCGCTGCATCATCATGCGAAAACGTCCACCGCTGTTGTCGCTGTAAAACACGCAGCCGGGGAAGGCCTGGTCAAGGATGCGCATCAGCAGCAGCTCGTCGCCAATCTCCACGATAGTCTGAAACGCCGCAGCCAGGTTGGCACCGTCGCTGGCCAGCACCGGGGAGCGGAAACCGACCTGCGGAGCGCGCATCGCCGAGCCGATTGATACAGAAAACTCATGATAAAAGCGCCAGTTACGCAGGGACTCGCGCATCTGCGACACTTCCGGGTAAAGGTGCGGTTCGCCAAGCTGCCCGAATACCGATTCGTTCTCGTACAGCGTGCCGCTGTGGGTCACCTTCTCGTGATGCACGTTGTTCAGAAACACGGCCTGATTCCTGCGCTTCATCAGCTGTGACGACGGTCGACGGTGCTGGCCGCTCAGCCAGATGGACTCCTCTTTGATCACCGGGTCGAGTTGAAACTGTGAGGGATACGGCAGCTTCTCCACAAACCCGACCTGCAGCTCGTATTCGTAGGTCTCAGTTTCTACCGCCAGATTCATCCGCCGCAGCTGGTCGCTGCGGGTTTTGCCTGCCCAGAACACCTTCAGAATGCCGCCCTCGTTCGCCAGCGCCTGGGAAAACTGCCCTTGAGCGGCGCTGTGCATCAGGTGTATCGCCTTGTAAATATTGGATTTTCCTGTGCCGTTCGGCCCGAAGACGATGTTTAGCTGCTCCAGCTCCAGCGACATCTCGCGGATGGAGCGGTAGTTTTGTATGTGCAGGGTGTTAATCATTTTTGTTCCCACGCAAAATTTCCCTGAAATGCGTGACCAGTGGACGCTGGTTGGCCTTATGCCACGCCGCCCACAGTTGAGTTGAGTAAGGCATCCACGTTAGTTCGCGCAGTATCACCCCTTCCGGTGCGTTATGACGCAGGCTGTGCTGGATGAGCGCCAGTCCAAGCCCGGCGGCCACAAGTCCCAGTGCCGTTAGCGGTTCACCCGCCTCCAGACGAATGGTCGGGTTAAATCCAGCCTTCACGCAGGCGGCAACAAATTCGTCGCGGGAGTGAGCATCATCGTTGTGAATGACGGCAATCCACTCCTGATCCGCCAGTTGCGCGGGCAAAAGGACTTCTTCCTGAGCCAGAGGGTGATGTTGCGGCAATGCCAGCAGCATTTTGTCATCCAGCACCTGAATATATTCCAGGTCTTGCTCGCTTTCCGCAGGTGGCGTGTCGACCAGTGAAAAGTCGAGGCTGCGCTGACGCAACCCTTCGATCTGCGTGGCGGGTGGTTGGCTGTAAAGGGCTATATGAACGTCCGGGCGGGACTGGCGCAGTGTGCGTAAGGCGGTAGAGAGCACACCGGAGTGCATCGCGTTTTCAATATAGCCGATACACAACCCCCCATCCTCACCGCGGCCTAAGCGCTTTCCGAGGGACTCCAGACGGTTCGCGTGGGTCAGCAGGGAGCGGGTCTCAGCGAGGAAAGTTTGCCCGTCGGCGGTTAAACGTATGCGCTGCTGGTTGCGTTCAAAAAGCATCAAACCGAGGCGTTCTTCAAGCTGGGCAATCTGGCGGCTCAGCGGAGACTGAGAGATATGCAAACGCTCGGCGGCACGGCCAACGTGCTCCTCTTCTGCCACCACCACGAAATATTTCAGCTGTCGTAAATCAATCATGTCAGACCTCAAAGGACTCAAGTTAGACGAATTATGTCCTATCAAGTCATAACCTCGCAAGGTATTGTGATCAGCGTCACAGGGCGACAGCGAAATCGCCCGACCTGAACCCAAAAACTGAGGACATCTTATGAGTATCAAAAATCTGTTACCTGCAAACATCGGCCTGGGCGGCGCACCGCTGGGCAACATGTTCCGCAACATTCCTGAGGATGAAGCATTGGCCACCGTACACGACGCCTGGAAACTGGGCGTGCGTTACTTCGACACCGCACCGCTTTATGGCTCTGGCCTTTCCGAACTGCGCATGGGTGAAGCGCTGTCTCAGTATCCTCGCGACGAGTATGTGCTGAGCACCAAAGTAGGCCGCATCATGCTCGACGAGATGGAAGATCCCGCGACCCGTGATTTTGGTGAGAAAGGCGGTCTGTTTGAACACGGTCTGAAAAACAAAATTCTCAATGATTACTCCGCTGATGCCACGCTGCGCTCTATTGAGGATAGCCTGAAACGACTGAAAACTGACCGTCTGGATATCGTCTGGATCCACGATCCAGCGCAGGATTTCTACGGTGACAGCTGGCTGGAACAGTTCAATGTGGCGCGTACCGGTGCGTTCCGTGCCCTGACTCGCCTGCGGGAAGAGGGCGTCATTAAAGCATGGGGTCTGGGCGTAAACCGCGTCGAGCCGTGCGAGCTGACGCTGGCGCTGGATGAGCCTAAGCCCGATGCCTTCCTTCTGGCGGGCCGTTACTCTCTGCTCGACCATAAACGCGCCTTACAGCGTCTGATGCCAGAGGCGCTGGAGCACAACGTCGATATCGTGATCGGCGGTCCCTACAGCTCAGGCGTGCTGGCCGGAGGGGAGCACTTCGAATATCAAAAAGCCTCTCCGGCTATTCATGAGCAGGTGGCACGTATTCAGGCTGTTGCCGCGCAGTTCAACGTGGATGTAAAAGCTGCGGCACTGCAGTTTGCGCTGGCGAATCCGGCCGTCGCCGCCGTGATCCCTGGCTCCAGCCGCCCTGGCCGTATGGCTGAGGATTTGGCTGCGCTAAAAGCCACCATTCCAGCGGCATTCTGGGAAGAGATGCGCCGTCAGGATCTGGTTGCTGAGAATGCACCGCTGCCCGTTCGTTAATCACCGCGGGGTCGTCAGGCCCCCAATACTTACATGAGAAATATGATGAAACTGGATCTTACCGACAAAATTGCGGTGGTGAGCGGCTCTACGTCCGGCATCGGGCTCGGCATTGCCGACGGGCTGGCACAAGCGGGAGCCACCGTCGTGGTGGTTGGCCGTCAGGAAACCAGCGTGGCCACAGCGATTGCCAGCATTAAAGCAAAAAATCCAGCCGCGCTGCTGCGTGGTGTGGTGGCTGACCTTAGCACCGAACAGGGTGTTGCCGCACTGATCGCCGCCGTGCCTGTCGCCGATGTGCTGGTGAATAACCTTGGCATATTTAACGACAAAGACTTCTTCACCGTGCCGGACGACGAGTGGATGCATTTCTACAACGTCAACGTGCTGTCCGGCGTCCGCCTGGCGCGGCACTATGCGACAGCCATGGCAGAGCAAGGATGGGGACGCATTATTTTCGTGTCGTCCGAATCTGGCGTGGCCATTCCCGGTGACATGATCAACTACGGCGTCACCAAAGCCGCTAACCTGGCGGTTTCGCATGGACTGGCAAAACGGCTGGCGGGCACAGGCGTCACCGTGAATGCGATTCTGCCCGGTCCGACATTTACTGATGGCCTGAAAACGATGCTGGCCGAGGCTGCCGAAAAATCAGGCCGTAACGCACGTGAACAGGCCGATGAGTTTGTCCGCAGCGCGCGCCCCAGCTCGATTATTCAGCGCGCCGCGGATGTGGAAGAGGTGGCAAACCTCGCCGTTTATCTGGCATCACCGCTCTCTTCCGCGACCACGGGTGCTGCCCTGCGTGTGGATGGCGGTGTTGTCGACACCCTCGCAATGTAATCCTACATTACTGATATTAAGAGAGAATAATCATGGCTAATACAACAGTATCTATTGAAATTCCGGCATCTGCCGAAACGGTGTGGCAACTGATGGGGGGCTTTGATGCCCTGCCAGACTGGCTACCGTTCATCCCAGAAAGCGTCTCCTCTGAAGGCGGGCGCGTACGTTCGCTGACCACGGCTGATGGTGGCACCGTGATTGAACGTCTGGAAGCGTTTGATAACCGCCAGCGCAGCTACAGCTACTCGATTATGAAAGCGCCCTTCCCGGTGGTGGATTATCTTTCCACCATTACGGTACATGAAACGGCCGACAGCAACGTCTCACGTGTAGAGTGGTACGGTGAATTCACGCCGGTAAATGTTTCTGACGCAGAGGCCCAGGCCCTGTTCAGCGGGATTTACCAGGATGGGCTGGAAGCGTTGAAAAAGAATTTTGTCGCATAATCCTCAGAGCGCCGTTTTACGGCGCTTTTTTTTGCCGATCGTATGGGTTAAGCGCAAAAAAGAGACGACAGTGAGGATGTCGTCTAAACGGGGTACTGCTTTGGGCCTCTATGGGTCAATGGGGCCTTCGCATTTTTTTCATCACTTGACTGCCAGACGCAGACCCAAATCATCAGGATAGGGATCAAAGTAGTTTTGCGTCATCAGATACCGGTCGGGGTATTCGGCCAGGTAATGCTTCAGCAGCGTGATCGGCGCGAGGATAGGCAACTGTCCGTTGCGATAATGCAGGATCACGTCGCGCAGCTCGCCGCGCTGGCGGGTGTTGAGCTGGTTACGAAAATAACCCTGAATATGCATCAGCACGTTGGTGTGATTCTTCCGCGAGGCGGGTTTTTTCAGGATGGTCATCAGCTTTTCCCGGTACGCCACGAAGAAGGCGTCCAGGTCTTCCCACTCGTGCAGCGAGGCAACGAACGGGCCGATTTCACGGTAACCCGCCTGATGGTGCGCCAGCAGCTGAAGCTTGTAGCGGCTGTGGAAGTCCAGCAGCGCGCGGCGCGTCATGCCATTTTTACGTAGCGTGTTGAGTTCGTGCAGCGCAAAAACACGTTCGACAAAGTTTTCCCGCAGCACCGGGTCGTGCAGGCGTCCGTCCTCTTCCACGGGCAGCCACGGCAAGGTTTCAAGGAGGGCGGCGGTGAACAGCCCGACCCCCTCCTTGCGGCCCCGGTTGCCGTTTTCATCGTACAGCCGCACGCGTTCCATGCCGCAGCTTGGGGATTTTGCACAGACAACAAAGCCTGCGAGATCGCCGATTTTCGGCAAATAATCTGCCGCAAAGTCAGCCATTTTCTGCGTTACGTCTTCGTGAGGCGCGTGGCTGAAGCGCATCTGCGTTTCACCTTCTGTCGTGACGATCAGACGCAACGCCGGACGAGGCGTCGGCAGGCCGATGGCCATCTCCGGGCAGACGGGCCTGAAATTCACCCACTGGGCCAGCTCATCCATGATGAAGCCCATGCGCTTATGTCCGCCGTCAAAGCGAACGGCGGATCCGGTCAAACATCCGCTAATACCGAGCACAGGTTTCGTTGTCATGGTGTAGTCCTCCCGTTCATATAACTAAAACTTACACAACATGACTAATTTGTCCAAGTATTCGCGGAACTATTTTTTATAATCCTTTAAAATCAATGCGTCTTAACTGCCCTTGTAGGTCGAGTAGCCGTACTGGCTAAGCAGAAGTGGGATGTGCAGCTTCTCGTTGGTGCGGGTCACGGTAAACAGCACCGGGATCTCCGGGAAGAAGGTATCCAGCTTTTTGCCGTGGAAATACTCTGCGGTTTTAAAGGTTACTTTGTACACGCCAGGCTGCATGTCCTGATCCTGCGGATAGAGCGATTTGATACGGCCATCGTGGTCGGTTTTGCCGCTGGCAACCTGAGTCCATTTGTCCTGCTGCTGCTTCTCCAGCGTAACGGTAACGTCTGATGGCGGCATTCCGGTTTGCTGGTCAAGAATGTGGACGCTTAGCGTGCCGGCAGGGGCGCTAAAGGCGGCAGGGGCAAAGGCCATCGAGGCCAGGATCAGCAGAGGGGCAGTTTTTTTCATGGTGTTTTCCTGTTGAGTTATTCGTCACAGGAAAACGTTAGCATCTGCGGCGCGGGAAAATATTCAACTTTTCGTGAAGATTCCCGCAGGAGAAAATTATCAGAGGATAATTACTTCAAGCGATACCTGCTGCTGCCACTGCTCCACCTGCTTTTTCCGCCCGGCGGTGAGCTTGCCGCTGGTGACCAGCAGCCATTTCCGCTCCGGGAAAATCTCCGGTGCCAGCGCGTCAGGGGGAGCCGGCAGGATGTCGATGCGGTGGCCCTGCCCGGTGCGCGTTAGGGCTTCGAGCCAGATCTCGCATGGGTCGTTCAGGTGCCAGCCGCTGAGCAGAATATTGTCGCCCGGCGCTTTTTTATCGCCTTCGAGGCAAAACGAGGTGTAGGCGATGATGATGCCGTCGAGGATCGCGCGCAGGGTCATGGCGGCGGCGACGTTAGCCGAGACCTGGCTGCGCAGCGGACGCAGTACGTTCGCGACCAGTTCCGGCCTTGGGTACTCGCGTCCGGCGTCGTAAATCATCTGGCGCAGGGACTCGACTTTGCCGTCCTGCAGGCGTTGCAGCATGCTCTGCTGCAGCGTTTGCCAGTTGTTGGTCCGCCCCGGCGTCGGGCGTTCCAGCAGCGGTTTGACCTGGCCGATCGGGACGCCTTTTTTTACCCAGTCGAGGATTTTGAGCGCCTGCTGGACGTCCTCATCGCTGTACTGGCGGTGGCCGCCTTCCGTGCGCTGTGGCTTGAGTAAACCGTAGCGACGCTGCCACGCCCGCAGGGTGGTGGCGGTGATGCCGCTGAGTCTGGCGAATTCGCCGATGGAGTAAGCCATGTCCGTGTCCAGGGTGGAGGAATACTCTCAATATACTACGAATTTTCCCGAACGGGATGAAGCGCCGAAACGGTGCACTACACTTAACTTCCAACCGTGCAAATGAAAGGAATTCTCATGAAGCTATGGCCTGTTGTGACCGGTGTTGCGATTGCCCTGACGCTGGTCGCCTGTAAATCCCCCACGCCGCCGAAAGGCGTGCAGCCTATTACCAACTTTGAAGCCAGCCGCTACCTCGGCAAATGGTACGAAGTCGCCCGTCTGGAAAACCGCTTTGAACGTGGTCTGGAACAGGTGACGGCGACCTACGGCGAGCGCAGCGACGGCGGCATCAGCGTGCTTAACCGGGGTTTTGATCCGGTGAAGAACAAGTGGAACGAGAGCGAGGGCAAAGCCTACTTTACCGGCGAGCCGACCACCGCCGCGCTGAAGGTATCGTTCTTCGGCCCGTTCTACGGCGGGTATAACGTGATCAGGCTGGACGATAAGTACCAGTACGCGCTGGTGAGCGGCCCGAACCGCGACTATCTGTGGATCCTGTCACGCACGCCGACCATCCCGGATGCGGTGAAGCAGGATTACCTGAACACCGCGCGCAGTCTGGGCTTCCGGGTTGATCAGCTGGTATGGGTGAAGCAGTAAAAATCGTGCTTTCTTCCTGGGGCATTACTGGCTCGTCTGGATAGACTTCCGTTAAAAGCCCAACGGAGAAAGACGGCATGAACGGGCGAGCGGAGCTGCCATCCCGGTGGGGAGCGTTACAGCAGCTACAGGATATTCACCTTGCGGCAGGCGTGCCGATGGAAAACGTCACCGTGGTGGTACCGAGGGATGGGGTGATGGGGAGCAGATCGCAAAGAGTGGATTGAAATAGTTCGGTTTTCTAATCATGATCCCCCCATGAAAATAGAAACCGCACTCCCCATACACTTTGAACGTCTGGTTGCGATCTGGGAATCTTCCGTTCGCGCCACCCATCACTTTCTACAAGAAAGCGATATTGCGGCGCTGCGCCCGTTATTGCTCAACGCCTATCTGCCTAACCTCAAGGTCGTGATAGCTCGCGATGACGCAGGCGTTATTCACGGCTTTTTGGGCGTGGATGAAAACCGCATTGAAATGCTTTTTGTGGATGACGCGAGCCGAGGGAAGGGCGTCGGGAAACTACTGCTGCAATACGCTATTGCAGAGTTCGGTGCGAACGAGGTGGATGTGAATGAACAGAACCCGCAGGGCGTCGCGTTTTATCGCCATATGGGGTTTGAGCAGGTCGGACGCTCGGAACTGGACGGGCAGGGGAATCCGTTTCCGTTGTTGCATATGAAGCTGAGCAGAGATACCGGGATTAGCGCTTAGCCTGTTTATCCCATTTTAATAAGCCGACGATATCTTTCTCACCTTCGGCTTCTTTCAGCAGGCGCTGCTTTTTTTCAAACTCAATGTATTCTGAGCACGCCTTCTCATCAGCTGCTTTCTTACTGATTTTGCCAGCTTCTTCTAAAACGTCCCGGTCATTAAATTTCAGGAACTGATCGAGTTTGGTTTGCCAGTCTCGTAAAAATACCTGCTTGCGACGTTTGGCCTGATCTTCGGCAAAATCGAGCCACATATTAACGACGCGATTAAGCTCGCTGACCTCATCCTGAGACAAATAATTTTTTGCCGTGGTGACATCGCTTTTACGGACTTCTTCGCCCTTATAGCTGGTCAACCCCATATGCGGTTGAGTGGCGTCCGCACGTTGGTGAATCAACTCAGCAGCGGTAAGACCCGTGCAGGCAAAATGCAGTTTATTTTGGATTGTCTGGAAGAATTGCGTGGTTTCTTTGAGTGATGGCTGATAGTCAGCGGCTAGCGCAAAAATCTCCCTCACGCGAAGATAGACCCGGCGTTCACTGGCCCGTATGTCGCGAATGCGTTCCAGCATTTCATCGAAATAGTCAGGCACGGCGGATGAACCCACAGGCGGGTTTTTCAGACGCTCGTCGTCCATAACGAAGCCTTTAACCAGATATTCCTGCAGCGTTTGGGTGGCCCACTGGCGGAACTGTGTACCTCGTGCGGAGCGGACGCGATAGCCGATGGCAAGAATGACGGGCAGGCTAAAGTATTGAACGTTATATACTTTACCATCGCTGGCAGTTGTTCGGTAAAACCGAACAACTGAATTTTCGACCAGCTCACCCTCATCAAAAATATTCTTGATATGCCCGCTGATCGTAGCTTTGGCTTTGCCGTATAACTCACAGATCGTGGCCTGTGAGAGCCACAACGTATCGCTTTCGAAGCGGCATTCAATGCGAACTTTTCCATCCTTGCTGGCAAACATGACGAACTCACCGGCTGGTGAATTCATTAATTCTTCATATGTCATGCTGCCTCCGAGTCATAAGGTTGATGCCGGTAAGCTCGTAGTATGCCAGAAACAGCCGCTAAGCCAGGTGGTTTGTATTTGATTTTGCGAGGCGCTTTCCATGATGCTGAGTTTGGATCGCCGCAAGCGCGTCCTCTATCTCAATCAGCTTTGCCTTCGTCCGTTTATAATCGTCCTGCAACCGCTGCTCCTGCTCGTTATACGCCACCAGAACGATGCACCCTTTCATGACCTTTACCGTAACCTGCTGTCCGGTATCAAACCCCGCCGCGCGCAGCCACTTGCCGGAAAGGATGATTTTCGGCGTGGGTTTGTCGAAAACATTCGGGCGGTATCCCACAATTAACGAACGCTCGGTTCCGGATTGGTCGGAGTCTGGGGTAGAATGCGAATCAGCCATAATCAACTCCTTGATAGTTGGTGAGGTTAGCTCTTGCCTGGTATTGCGAGTACCTGGCGAGGGCGTTTCAATTTGAGGTTTTCGTATGTTAAGGTACGTACCTCATTGAACATATCTTGCTCTTTTAGGTACGTACATGTCAACTGCTAAACGTGACCCTAACAAATCTAAATCCGGAAAAGCACCGACGTTTCAGATGCGCATTACGCCGGAGTTGAAGGCGCAGTTTGAAGATGCTGCGAAGGCAGAAGGGATGAGTTTGGGGAATTGGATAAAAACTATTGCTAAAAATGAATTGATTAGGAAAGGTATTGTTCCGAAATTATAATTAGATATTAATGCTTTTTATAAAATGTTAAGGATAATGAATGAAAATTTATTTTTCAAATTGGTATGGGTTTGAATATTATATAGGTCTGCACTTTCTTCCTGATAATTTAGGATATCCTGAAAAAAAAGGAAATAAAGAAGGTGGTTTGGCTATAAACTTCCAATTATATTATGTTAAATCAAAGAATTTAGCAAAAAAGATTGGAAATGTAATGGTATTATCTCCAGGTAGTCGAAATATGAGGGATTTTTTCGAACAAGAAGGTAACCATATTGAAGGGAATAAAATTTACGATGTAACAAAACTTTTTCGACCCGAAATGATAGTTTCAATGCCGAATAATATTGAATATTACAAGGCTATAGCCAGTCTTTTTGAAGAACAACAAGCAATAAATATTTTAAAAAGATTGTGTGACGTTAGTTACTATAAGGATAATTTGAATCTCTATAAAAATTGGTATGGATTTACTAGCCGTTTTTATAGGGATAACTCAAGCAGTAAGTCTATACTTAAAAATGGCACAAAAATTGCCATGGGTAGTTATGAGATTAATGGGGTTATTGAAATTGCATTAAATGATTTAGGCGATTCTTTTGAGCCATTTACTCTTTCATTTAATAAATTGGATGACATACCTAGAGATATTAATCTTATTATAGGTAAGAATGGGTTAGGAAAAACACACATACTTAAAGAAGTGTGTGATGTCATTACTGGACTAAAATCAGCAAGATCTAAGCCATTGTTTAATAAATTAATTGTAGTCTCATATTCTCCTTTTGAGAGTTTCAATACGAATAGAGAGTTATCTGAACTCTTATCTGTCAAATATGGTTTACAAAACCTGACAAATATCCATGACAATCCATTATCTATAAATGACTATACTTATATAGGCTTTAGGAATGTTGAAGGGCAATTTGACAGAGACTGGCCGACTTCTTTTTCAGCCAAATCTATTTTAAACTCTATTGAATATGACAGAGATGTAGCGTGGTGGGCGGAAGATGGGCAAGGAAAACTTAAAACGATTTTTTCAACACTTTCATTATCAATGAAATTTGACACCATAAGATTTAAAACTATAAAAAATAAAAATATAGATGTAACGATGAGCGGTGACAAAATTCATTTTAATAATGAAGATGAGGAAATTAATTATCAAGCAGGAGCTGTTTTTCTAAATAATGGGGAAGAAATAAAACTAAGCTCTGGTCAACAAATTTATTCTTTTATGATTCCATCAATAGTGTCAGAAATTCAAGATGAAACATTAATTGTAATAGATGAGCCTGAACTTTATTTACATCCAGCATTAGAGATCGGGTTAATTGAAATGTTGAAAACTATACTTAAAAATAGAAAGTCATATGCAATTATAGCTACTCATTCTTCATTGATAGCAAGAGAAGTTCAGAGAAATTGTGTTCATGTTTTAAAAGAAGCTACCTTTGGTACGATGATTGATCTTCCTACTATAGAAACATATGGAGAATCTTTAGAAGAAATAATTGGAGAGATTTTTGATGATTATTCAATAAAGAAACCATATCAACATGAGATTGATGATATTATGGATGGAAAGTTAAGTCTTAATGAAAATTTGGATAAGTTATCGCATAGGATTGGTGACGAAGGGTTGGTATACTTAGCTTCTAAGATAAACAGATCTAATTAAGGTGATGCAAATGAAAATTATTAAAGCATTACTGACGCAGGACGAGAAAATATGGTTGAATTTAGGTCTTGCTTGTAAGAAGGCTAGAGATGTCTCATTACCTACATTAAAAAAAGAAATATGCGAAAAATATAATGATTATGTCCATATTGTCAATGGATTGGATAACAATCTACCCGAAAGTATGTTTTCATCTGCAGCAAATAGCGACCTAAAAAAACATTTTATTGATTTATACAACTATCCCACTTCAAGGCTCAAAGAGCTTTTGATTTCTAAAAGACGTGAGCATGCATTGACATCTTGCCCATACTGTGGAAATCCAACTATTCCGGATACATTAGACCATTTTATACCAAAAGATAAGCTTGCTGAATATTCTATATATCCAAATAATTTAGTTCCACAATGTCGATCATGTGCACCGATAAAAAGTAATAAATATTTTTCCCATGAAAATGATTTAGTCATGTTTGCCCATCCATTTTATTCAAGACTTCTTGATAATGTTATTATAGAAATAATTTCTTCACTGGATGAGGGG